>JAIPBB010000074.1 GCA_021739805.1 Saprospiraceae bacterium
AATACTGAAAGCTTAACTGACAAATATCGATTAAACAATAAATATTGGAATCTTGATGATTACGACCACGCATACATGGAAATTAAATATACCGATGTAAATGAAAAAAAGCCTTGCTATTCCATACCTGAAAAAGCCATTGTTTTTAAAAAAATAATTGACAAAAACAATATCTCTGTTGTGATTGAAGATAAAGAATTAGGATTAACTTATCGTGATGAATTTGTAGATAAAATGTTTGATTTATACAAACAAATTGAAGAGCTGTATAGAGAAACAGACAGAGAAGATAAATTTATTTATCCAATGGAATTAGTTGATATCATGAAGTTTGGACTATACATACAAATACATTATTTTGAATTAGGTAATGAACTTATAGTACAAAATGCAGATAATCCAAACGCTCCTGAAATAATTAATATACTAAGAAGAAATGAAAACACTCTTGTTGGCAATTATTGTATTTATTTAGGATTCATTAAGCAAGAAAAAGCATTAACAAGTGAAGCATTAAATAGTTATATTGACGGAATAAACGAATATTTTCCAATTCTTATAGAAAAGCACCCTAATGCAAATTTTTATGAATTAAAGAAAAAGATAGTAGCAATGCAAAATAAAACCGAATCACAAAATATTAAAAATTCGCTTAATAAAGTGCTGGCAAAAATTGAAAGTAAATCTGCAAAGATAATTGAATAAGAAATTATACTTTTCTAAACAAATAAAATTGAAACAACAGCTTTTATTAGTTTTACTTCAACTTATTCTGCTAAATCAACTTACTATATTTCTCCGGAATTTTAAACGGAAATGATTGTTCTTCGTCCAAAGTAACATTAGAATAATTGATTTTAATATCAATCATTTTTTCTGAGATCACATTATACTTTACGGTGTGAGGAAACAATTGATTTTGAACAGCTCTATAGTTGCTGTAGTTTGCTTCAAGTTTTCGGTTTTCTTTTTGAATAATTTTAAGAATAAGTTTTTGAATTTTATATGTTTCGGGGTCAAGAAACATATCCTGCACAAGAACTCTTAAATCTTCCTGTTCATTCTTCACATATTTTTTTAGTTTTCGTCTTCCGACAGTACTCAAATGATATAACTTGTTGAATACCCGTGCTTTGAAAACATCGTTTTCATAATAAGTAAAATCATTTCCAACAATTAAAGATTGAAGAATATCAAAATCAAGGTCAGTATTTAGGAGTTCGTTCAGGTATTTAAAATCACCAACAAAATAGGTTTTATTAATACGATTAAGAAGTTTAACAGAGTCAACAGTGATAAGAACTCTTGCAATTTCAATGCCCAGAGCAGGGGAAAGAGATACCCAAATTGCACTGTCGCAACACATCCGTATATGACCACTTACTGAATTGCTTTTCTTGTCGGCTATAAAATTTGTTGAGAATTTTGCTGATATCCAATCAAATTTTAGTTCATTTTTCTTAAGTTGATTAAATAAATATTCTGCTCCTTCATCTTTAGCTTTAATTGGCTCAATAATTTCTTTTCGTGTACGGCAAGAGCCAAAAAACAGCAATACAATTACTAAAAGTAGGTTTAGTGATATTTTTAAATTATTCATAATTTGATTCCTTGTGTAATAGTTTGTTAAGCACTAAATTCTTATCGGAAAAGCCGAAAATCTCAAAAAACAAAAGACAAATTACAAATAAATTCCAAATACCAATATATAAAATTCTAAACTTTCCCAATTTCAAATATAGGTTTTCAGAAAGGCAGATTGTTTGTTCTTTACTTCATGTTTGTAATTTATTTTCTTTGAAAATTGGAATTTATTTGTTTTTTGATGCTTGCTTTTTGGTGCTTGTTTTTTAAATTTTATAAAGCTCTAATTTCTACCAATCTAAGTACTTTGTACTAAAATACTAAGTACTAAATGCTATTCATAAAGCTTTTTATCCTGAATTTTCTTATCAATCAAATCCGAAGCATTTCCGGTTTCCTTTGCTTTTATCCATACTTCGACTGCTTTTTCTGTTTCGCTGAGTTTAAATAATATATCTCCGTAATGCTCAAGAATAGCCCCACTTTTATCGCCACCATTATTCATGGCTTTTTCAATCCAAATTTTTGCATCTTCATATTTTTCCATTTTATACAAAACCCAGGCATAAGTATCCTCAAAAGTTGAACTGTTCTTTTTGATTTCATTTGACTTTTTCGACATCTTCTCTGCTTTTTCAAGCTTAGTGTTTCTGAGAGATAAATAGTAAGCGTAATTATTTAGAATATAGATGTTTTCAGGATCCAGTGCAAGAACATCATCATAAGCTTTATCCGACAATTCGTGATTTTTCACATTGTGATACGCATCTCCAAGGTAAATCAACATTTGAAGTTTTGCAGCATTGTTAGTGCCGGCAAAGTTTAATCCCAATTTTAACACTTCAATGGCTCTGACATAATTCTTCGAATTAAAATGTCCCATGCCTGCAAAAAGATACGGCAACACTTGCTCAGGAAAAAGCTCCATTGCTCTTTCGCCTTCGTTTATTAATGCTTCGTTATCCTTTAAATCTGATTCAACAAGTAGTAATTGCTCCCAAATCAAATATTTGCTACTATCAAGTTCTATAACCCTTCTAAAAGAATTTCTTGCTTCAGTATATTTTTTATCTCTGTTTAAAAAGTCGGCATTCATTGCATAAGCTTTTGCTTCATTTGGATGAACTTTTAGCAATATATCAAGTAATTCATAAACCTGAACTTTCAATTCGGGATAGCTTTCTGTAATTTGAAAATATCTAACCAAAATTGAAATTTTATTATCAATGTTCAATTCAGGATTTTCGAAAGCAATTTTAACTTCGCTAAAGGATTTTTCCTTATCACCTTTAAGATTATAATAATCGGCAAGCGAAAGGTGCACATAGGAGTTATTCGGCTCAATTTTAAGTATTTGTTCGTAAACTTCAAAAGCTTTTTCTATTTCTTTTGTTGATAAATATATCTCTCCCAATAATCCTAAAAATCTAGTATCGGTGGGAAATTCTTTTATAAGCTTTTCAAGCTCTTTAATTGCTTTGTCCGTTTTATTTGTTGCAAGATAAATGCTTTCCTTTCGTAAGCAAACTTCTTCGCTGACACCATAATTTTGTTCAATATTATCATAAATTTTCAAAGCCTCATTAAGTTTGCGGGCATAAGTATATAATTCAGCTAAATTGAACTGATAATCCGGATTTTCAGGAAATTGTTTTGCAACTTTACTGTAAACATCTGCAGCTTCTTCATACTTTCCATTCAATTGTAAAATATCAGCATAGAGAAGCTTATACCAATGGTTTTTTTCATCAAGTTTTATAGCTTTTTTTATGTTAAAAACCGATCTGTCGAAATCTTTCATTTTATGATAGATTTCAGCTAATTCGTAATAAGCAACTGAATTCGAAGGGTCTCTTTTTAGGCATTGATTGTAAATTGCTGCGGCTTCCTGGTAATTCCCCAAAATCATTTCTTTTTTCGCATCAATAATTAAAGCTGTATTGATTGTTCGTTCCGCTTCAGGGCTTCTAGCTTTTCCGGATGAATTGCCAGGGTTTTTGTTTGCCCTATTGAAAATGCCACAGGAAGACAAGCCAAATATCAAAGCAACTGAAAGGGATAGTATTAGTGTTTTTTTTGTCAAAATAATTTTATTTTTTATAAATCTTCCAGAAATAAATTCCAAAATACAAATAAGCTCCAAAAATCAAGCTCCAAAAAACAAATAAATTCCAATTTTTAAATAAAACAAATTCCAAACATGAAGTAAATAACAAGCAATCTGCCTTCCTGAAAATGCATGTTTGGAATTAGAAAAGTTTGGAATTTTATACATTGGTATTTGTATTTTATCCATACGGACAAGTTTTGTGATTTGCATTTTGGTTTATTGGTTTTTGTATTAAGTTAAGGTTGTGTAATCCCCAATACTTGCCTCATGAATATTTCCTTTATAATCCACAAAGTTTCCAATCATTGAATTCTGAAGATTAGCATTATTAATAACTGTATTTGTTTGAATAATAGTATTTGAAATCATCGAATTTTTGATAATAGTATTTTTTCCAACCGAAACGTGTGGCCCAATTATAGAATTTTCAATCTTAACACCTTCACCAACAAAGCAAGGTTTGATAATAATTGAATTTATGCTTTCGGCAGTTGGGCTGATAAGTTTTTCAATATGATTTAATTCAAGAATTCTTTGGTTAGTATAAACAGTTGCATCTTTATTTCCGCAATCAAGCCATTCGGCAACAGTTCCGGTATAAAAATTCATTCCTTTTTTCATCATATTCTGGAGAGCATCGGTAATTTGATATTCTCCGCCTTTTTCAATGTTATTATCAATCAGATATTGAAGTTCGTTTCTGAGATTTTCTCCATCTTTAAAATAATAAATTCCAATAATCGCCTGGTCAGAAACAAATTTCTGTGGTTTTTCGATAAAGTCAGTAATTATGTTATTTTCATTAACCTTCACAACTCCAAATGATTCAGGGTTTTCAACTTTATGAGTCCAGATGATTCCATCTTTCGATGAATCCATATTAAAATCAGCTTTAAACAAAGTGTCAGCAAAAGCAACAGTTACCTTCCCTTGAAGTGAATCAGCTGCACACAAAATAGCATGTGCGGTTCCAAGAGCTTCTTCCTGGTAATAAATGCTTCCTTTGGCTCCTAAATTTTCAGCAATTTTTATAAGTTGAGTTTCAACTTCTTTTCCAAAATCACCAATAATAAAAGCGATTTCATCAACTTCTTCATTTGAAACATTAACAATTCCTTCAACCAAACGCTGAACGATTGGTTTTCCTGCGATGTTCAATAATGGCTTTGGTATTGTAAGCGTATGTGGTCGCATTCGCTTTCCCATTCCTGCCATTGGGACAATTATTTTCATATATTTTTGATTTAAGAACAAGGATTGTTGATTTATGATTTGCGAAGAGTCAAACATCTAAAATCTTAAATCGTTAATCATTATTCGATATTCAATTTTTTTATTTCTAAACCCCAGCATATAAAAATCTCCTTCTCTCATTCAACATATCGTGGGCAAAGATAATTCTTTTAGAATTGTAACCTATGTTATCGCATTCGCTTTGCCATTTCTGCCATTGGGGATATTATTTTCATATTATTTTTTTTATCTATTCTCTCTTAGTTATACTAAATAATCTCAGTGAAACTTTACACTTATCTAAAGATTTACCATTTAAAAATAAATTTTCAGGTTCTAGTAGGATATTTATTTTAGATTTTAGATTTTCCCTATTGATTTTATCAATTTCGTTTTCCGTTATTTTGGAGATTTCGCTCCGTATAACACTTCTGATGCAAGGCAATACAAGGACATCATTCACTTCTTCTTCGTTGTTTAAACCGCAATTTTTTATTTTTGTATTATCATAATTAACAGAATAACCAACGTTAAACCTCACTACTTGACCATTTAAATCTAATGCCGAAATCTCTGTTGCAGAAAGAAATTCTGTTTTTTGATTCTGATCTTGTTTTTGTTCATTATTACAACTTAACATTAAGATTGACAGCAAAATGGCAATGATGATTTTCATATTTGTGTTTTTTGATTTAAGATTAACGAACACCGATTAACGATTTGCGAAGTGGCTGACATCTAAAATCTTAAACATCTACTGAGCTTGTCGAAGTATCATTAATCATTATTCGATATTCAATTTATTTTCTTTTTTTAAACCCCAGTATGCCCAAATCCACCAACTCCTCTTTCAGATTCACCAAGTTCTTCCACTTGTTCCCATTCAGCTTTTTCATGAGCCGAGATTATCATTTGAGCTATTCTTTCTCCATCCTTAATAATAAAATCTTCATTAGAAAGATTTATCAAAGGCACAATAATTTCTCCTCTATAATCTGCATCAACAGTTCCCGGGGAATTTAGTGCCATAATTCCTTTATTTATAGCCAAACCGCTTCGGGTTCTCACTTGTGCTTCGTATCCAATTGGAAGCTCAATGAATAAACTTGTTGGAACAAGAACTCTTTCCATTGGTTTTAAAACAATTGGTTCATCAATATTTGCTCTTAAATCCATACCTGCTGAGTTAATAGTTTCGTATGATGGTAGCTGATGTTTTGATTTATTTACTATTTTAATTTTCATATAAATAAAATTCCACACAAAAATATATAAAATCCTTTCGATTGTTGGCAAAAAATTTCAAATTTCAAACAATAAACAAACTACAATGTGTAAATTTCCAAATAGTTTAGAATTAGGTTTGGTATTTTTCTTTTTTTGAAAATTGGAATTTTTTTGAATTTTGTTATTTGTGATTTATTTTAAATTTATATTACTGATTTTTTGAATTTTGGCTTTTCAATTACATAAACAATTACTAAATAAATGACAATGATTGCGCTATGAATTCCTAATCTTAAGGAAACGGTTTTTAAGTCAAGATATTCTGTGAAAAGAAACAGCAACACAGCCAAACCAATGTATCCGGTTATTTTATAATAATTATATTTTACAGGATAATATTTGCTGCCAAGAACAAAAGAGATTAGCATCATTCCGGCATAACAGATTAGAGTTGCCCATGCTGAGCCTAAATAGCCAATTCGTGGAATCCAATAAATATTTAGAGCTATAGTGATTATTGCACCCAAAATGGCGATATAAGCTCCCAGCATGGTTTTATTTGTGAGTTTATACCATATTGAAAGATTATAAAAAACACCAAGGAAAAGATTTGCCAGCAATAATATTGGAATCACCTTCATGCCAACCCGAAATTCAGGTCCAATAAAATGAATCACAATATCATCCATATACATCATTGTAACCAGGAAAATCAAGGATACAATAATTACAAAAAAGTTCATTACATGAGAATAAACTTCTTTTGCGTCTTTTGTTTTTGCCTGTGCAAAAAAGAATGGCTCGGCTGCATACCTATATGCCTGTATGAAAATTGTCATGATAATTGACACTTTATAACAAGCACCATAAATTCCCAATTGGCTCATTGCAACATTTTCGGGTAATAAATATTTCAATAGAACTCTGTCGAGGGTTTCATTAACAATTCCTGCCATTCCAAGAACCATTAAAGGCAAAGCATAGATTAAAAGCTTTTTCCAAAGTTGAAAATCAAATTTTCCTTTAATGTCAAATATCTCAGGGAAAAGCAAGACAAGAGCAATTCCGCTTGCAAGAAGATTTGAAATGAAAATATATTTTACGTCTATTTCGCCATCAAAAACCAAATTAACAAATCCGGTTAAAATATTGTTTTCTAGCAATAAGGGGCAAAGCACAATAAAAAACAGATTGAATCCAATATTTGCAGATATGTTTATAGATTTAATAAGAGCAAATCGCTTTGCTTTGTTTTCTGCTCTAAGCTTCGCAAAAGGAATGCTTGTAATTGCATCAAAGCCTAAAATCATCCCAAACCAAATTATATATTCATTGTTTTGGGGATGCTTGATAAGATTTGCAACATCCTGGGAAAAAACACTTGCCAGCAAAATAAAAATTATGGAAGTAATAAGAACTGAAATCAGCCCTGTGCTATAAACTTTGTTTTTGTCTTTCTCTAACTCTGAATAACGGAAAAAAGCAGTTTCCATTCCATACATCAAAATCACCAGAAGAAATGCAGTGTAAGCATACATTTCGGTAACAACTCCGTAAGCATCTGTCGAAAGTTTGTATGTGTACAAAGGCACAAGAAAATAATTGAGCAATCTTCCAACGATGCTTGGTAAACCATAAATGGCTGTTTGTCCGGCTAGTTGTTTTATCTGATTCAAAGTTTAATTTTGATATAATTGCTATAAAAAACAGTGATTCGTTGATTTTATTTTATAAAATTCTCTCCAAAAGTATTAAAATGAACAAAGCTTTCTAATTCTTTTCTTCCGGGTGCGGCTTTGTCAGGAACTAATGGCTGACCAACAGGCAGTGTAACAACAACTTCATAATTTTCGGGAACTGATAATATTTCTTTGCACTTATCGTGATTGAACAGACCAACAATCACACTACCAAGTCCAATCTCATGAGATTTTAAGCTAATGTTTTGAATGGCACAACCCATGTCGAACATAAACCACTCACGATATTTAGTGCTTTCTTCTCCTTTTTTACAACCTGCAAGTCCCATTTTTGCAATTCCAACAATTAATGCAGAACAAGCAAATGAGCATTTTCTTGCCGGATTATTTTCAGAATAAGTTTCAGTAATCTTTTCGATAATATCTTTGTCCCGAACAATAATAAACTCCCAGCTTTGTGTATTTGACCATGATGGAGCCATTTGTGCTGCTTCCATTAGGGCTTTAATCTCATCATCTGTTACGTAATAATCAGTGAATTTTCTAACTGACCTTCGCTTAATAATTGCTTCCTGAAGTTCCATATTTTATTATTTTAATTTTGGTAATGAAAAATAGAATGTTGTTCCTTTTCCAACTTCTGATTCAAACCATATTTTTCCGCCTGCTTCGTCAATAATATTTTTCACCATTGCCAGACCCAAGCCCATTCCACTTGATTTTGTGGTAAAATATGGTTGAAAAATTATTTCCTTTTTGTCTTTTGGAATTCCTGCTCCATTATCAGCAACCGAAACTATATAAAATCCATTCTCATCTTTAATTTCTATTTCAATTTTGCCTTTTTTTGAATCACCAATTGCCTGTCGTGAGTTTTTCAACAAATTATTAAATACGCGTAAAAGTTGTTTTTTGTCAATATTAACATAATAAGGTCCTTGCTCACTTTTATCAATAACTATTTGAAGATTATCAAAATCTCTGTAAAACTCAATTGCATTATTAATTTTTGTGAGAAGGTCAACTTTTTCATTTATTGAACGAGGCATTTTAGCAAAATCTGAAAATTCAGTGGCGATTGTTGAAAGAGAGTCTATTTGCTCTACAATTGTATTTGTAAACCGTTTAAGCCTGTCACCCCAATCAGGCACTTTATCAGCCCAGGCTTTTTCAAGATATTGTACACTAAGCTTCATTGGTGTTAGTGGGTTTTTAATTTCATGAGCCACCTGTTTTGCCATTTCACGCCAGGCAATTTCTCTTTCCGAACGAGCCAATAACTCTGCACTTTTTTCAAGCTCATCAATCATTCTATTGTACTCATGTACCAGCTCTCCTATTTCATCATGACTATTCCATTCAATTTTTTCATTAGTTTCATTAAGATTAATATGACGAATTTTTTCTTTAATAAGGGTTAATGGCCGAGAAATTACATTTGAAATTAATAACAACATAAAAACAGATATCACAATTAGAATTACATAAATATTAATAAATGCCACCATAAAAGATGATAACTCGCTTATTAATTCATGTTCTTTTGCAAAGTATGGCAGGTTCAAATAAGCCACTATTTTATTCTGATTATTTCGGAAAGGAATATACGCTGATAAATATTTCAATTCTCCAATATTTTCACGATGGATAAATAATGTTTTATTATTATTTACCAGTTCTGTATAAGCTTTTGAATTCATTTTATTTGAAATCAATTTTTCTTCAAAAAGCTCCGGTCTCGATGTTGCAAGAAGAGTTCCGTTGATGTCATACAAATTAATATCAGAGAAAAACACCTTAGAAAACTTAATTAAAATGTCTTTTACATAATCAATAATTTCAGGTGTAAAGGTATTAACATCTGAAAATTTATGTTCAACTTCAATTAATACCGAATGCATTTTTTCGCGTAAAATGTCTTCGTTTTTATTTTTATTCAGATTTTGAATATAATATAATGTTGTAATTCCGATAATTATAAATGAAAATAAAATCAGAAGTGTTATCAGCATCTGAAGTCTATTTTTAAAATTTAGCTTTATTATTTTAATTTTAACCGGAAAATTTATAATCAAATAAAGAATTAAAATAAACAAGGCAAAGAAAAACAACAAATAAGAAAAAGGAGCAATAATATCAAGATAGCTTTGGTTTTTCTTGCTAATAATAAGAACATTATCCTTGTTGACCCTATAAAAGAAATGACTAAATCCTCCTTCATCATAAAAGTAAGCAGTGTCATTTTGCTCCATATTATTACCAAGCTTTACCCTGTAGAGAAACTTACCGTAATTGCTAATTAAATCCCCCTTTTCAAATCTTGCGTAGGAGTAATTTTTTAAGCCTTTATTAAGTTTTATCGAACCATCAATCAGTAATTCAGGATATCCAAGGTCTTTAGGTATATATTTTGAGTTTAGCTCAAGAATAAAATTTAGTGGTGTTTTTACGCCATTTGAATTTCTTTCAAATTTTAATATTGCGATATAGTTATTTTCCCATGAATTATCGTCAAGGTAGAATAAATTTTTACTAAAAGTCATTTTACCAATATCACGGATTATTCGTTCAAAGAACTCATGGCAGTTTGTTTTTATATAATTTGGCTTTATCAACAAACTATCGACATTTGAGCAAATAGTAACCGTAAATTTGTATTTTTTCCAATATTCATTAAAATAGCTTTGTAAAACATAGTCAATAATTTCATTTTCTTCAATAGTATCTTTTTGTATTAAACTATTTAAGTATTCATCCTTATAAATTTTGTTTTCAATGTTTTTGAATAGAAATTCGGCAACCGGATCCTGTTGAACGGCAAGATTAATTGCATAAAGTTTTCTTTTTTCTTTTTCTTTATAATTATTGCTGTTATACAATAGGAATGTCGCTAATAATGAGAATAAAATAAGAAAAAATAATATTCCTGAAAAGGATAAAAGTGTTGAAAACCGCCTTTTAAAAAACCATAATGATATGCAAAAAACAAAAAGAAAAATCAAATAAACCAACAAACAATCCTCTGACTTAAAATAAACCAGCCAGGAAACTGATAATAGAAAAGCAACAACAATCAGGTATTGCTTAAAACTTTTACAAAGCTTATAAACTCTTTCGAACAGTTTCAAAGAAATTAAAAAATATGAAATGATTAGTGTTGAGATAATGATGTACCCAATTACACTATAAATCGAAATATTTAAAATATTGCTTAAATCCAGTGAGATACTCGAGTTTAATATCAAGCCTTTGATAATATTGATGAGTATTTTATAAAAGATGCAAATGTGAATAACTAGTGTAATTAAGGCGAAATATTTTCTATATAACTTCTTCTCCAAAGTTTCTCTTGATAAATCCAAATCTTTAAATACAACAACTGCTATGATTAATAGTACAATTGAATTTATTAAAAGATCCCCCAAGGAGGTTAAAAACCATGATGTTGCATATTTTGCTGATGAAAAGATTTCAGAGTTATATAGTATCGTAGGGATTTTAAAGTAAAAAATTGCTGCTCGAACCAATAATAAATCAAAAGTAAAAGTAATTACAAAAAATAACGGTTTGTTTTTTAATGGATTAAGTCGTTTATGACTATGATATAAAAATGCCACAAAAAATAGAAAAGCTAACAAATATAGGACAAATATTGAAAAAATTCTCAACTCATTACTTTCATAAACTTTAGGAAAGTTAAGCGAAAGAAGGAATTTTCCATTAGCCGAGTGAATCTGATATGTTTCTTGCTTTAACGATATTTCAGTATTGGCAGCTAATTTAAAGTCTTTTTGAAATTCATTTATAAGATAATCGTTCTGATAAGGATAAATACTTTTTAATAGAACTGCTCCAAATATTGTATAGTTTTCAATTTTTTTAGTTTTTAGATAAAACCAACCATTTTCCAAAAATTTAATGGTTTCATTAGTTTGAAGTAAGTCGCTAATATTATAAACAGGAACAGAATTATCCGACCAGTATTTCAAAGTATCATTTGAATAAACCAAAATAATAATTCCATCTTGGTCATAACTGAAGTTTTGTTTTATTAAATCAAAATGTGGATTTTTTTTATTCTCTTTTAAAACAGTTTCAAAATCGTAAAAACTTCTTTCAAGAATTTTATCTTTTTTTAATAATTGCTTCTCAAAATTTGAAGAAATTCTTTTTAAATGTTTTTCAGATGTTGATAATTCAGTAATGAAATTTGCGACAAAAACAAAAATCAATGACAGAATTAAAAACAATATTATTTTATTTTTAAAAATCTTAAAAATGTTCATTTTTCAATTTTTGTGTTTCCGTAAAAATAATGGAAATTTTTTGTTTTTATATTAGAATTGATTTAGGAATTTTTTAGCCACTCACACATTAATCTTATTTCATTTGTCGTTGTATGTTAATTCCAACATATTTTATTTTTACGCATACCAACTAGAATAAAACCCTATGTTCCTGTTTTTGTGCGCTTTAGATGTTTAATTCAAATTAGGCTTTCTGGCTAATTATTTTTAATTTTTAATATTAGAATACTATAAGAAGGGTTGAATTGTTTTTAAGCTCTTAAATTAAATATTCTGGTTTTTCACCATATAAATTAAGCTTGAATAGTTGTTTTTATTTCTTTTTGCATAAAAATTTGATTTTAGTCCATTTTTTATAGCCTTCAAATATTTTATTGAACCCGATAAATATTTTTCACTTAAAAGGCAAATATAAAATGAGTCAAATTTCATTGGGATGATTTTGGAAACTCTAAAATTATTTCTTTCCAATAATTTCTTTGTTGCTTTTTGAGTAAAATGATATAAATGCCGAGGTACATCATAAGCGGCCCAATATTCCTTATAATGTTTTGCGTCCCATGAATCCGGATTTGGAATTGCAATAAAAATTACTCCATTTGGTTTTAATAGTCTTTTAAGTTCCTTTATTCTTTCATTCAATAATGGAACATGTTCGAGAACATGCCACATCATTATCACATCAAAACTTTCATCTGGAAAATCCTTTAACTCTTCTTCCCCATTAATGTTTAATTCATAATTTTCTATTGCAAAATTTCTGGCTTTTTCATTTGGTTCAATTCCGTATGTGTCCCAATTTTTTTGTTTAAAATAATTTAATAATTCACCGGTAGCACAACCAATATCCAGAATTTTATTCCCATTAGCTTCTTTTGAAATAAGTTTGTATTTGCTTTTTATTTTTCTTTTTCTAACAAACTCATAAATATTATTAAGAACTGATTTTTTCTCTGTTGTATGAGACACATAGTCTTCCGATTCGTAATATTTTCCTATAATATTTTCTTCAGGTCTTGGATTTGTGAAAATAAAACCACAATTGTCACACTCAACTAAATCGAATTTTTCCTTCGACAAAAACCAATCAGTACAACTCAAATAGTTGTTAAATTTTTCGCTTTCACAAACAAAACATTTGCTAATTTCTTCCATTTATAAAAAGTAATTTTTTTATTAATTCCCCAAATATACCATTAATACGGCAATATCCGAAGGTGATACTCCACTAATTCTTGAAGCTTGACCAACCGTTTTTGGCTTTATTTTAACTAATTTCTCTCTTGCTTCAAAAGAAAGAGATTTTAGTTTTTGATAATCAAAATCATCTTTTAAAGGAATGGTTTCAATTTTTAAAAGCCTATTTGCTATATCCTGTTCTTTGTTTATATAACCAGCATATTTGATTAAAATTTCTGCCTCTTCTACAGATTCCTTATCAAATTCTCCAAGTGAATTTATAAATTCTTTAAACTTTTCTGAATTATTAATTACTTCATAAATACTAACCTGGGGTCGCAAGAGAATGCTTGAAAATCTTTGCTTTTGCTTAATACTATTTGAATTGATAGAATCAAGATATAAATTAATTTCATCAACTTCGGCACTAGTATTTTCGGAAAATTTTATAATACTATTTATTTTATTTCGCTTTTCGTCAACCCTATCCATTCTGTCTTTTGATGCCAATCCAATTTCATATCCCAAAGGCGTCAACCGTAAATCAGCATTATCCTGTCGTAGTAAAATCCTGTATTCTGCCCTTGATGTAAACATTCTGTAAGGCTCATCCACGCCTTTTGTTATTAAATCATCAATTAAAACACCTATATAAGCATCAGACCTTTTAAGAATAAATTCTTTTTTCCCGACAAGTTTTAAATGTGCATTAATCCCTGCCATCAGTCCTTGAGCCGCTGCTTCTTCATATCCAGTGGTTCCGTTTATTTGTCCTGCAAAGTATAAGTTTTCAACTTTCTTTGTTTCTAAAGTGTAATTAAGTTGAATTGGCGGAAAATAATCATATTCTATAGCATATCCCGGCTTGAAAATTTTTGCGTCTTTAAAACCTTCAATTTTTTTTAATGCTTTGTATTGTACATCTTCTGGTAAAGATGAAGAAAAACCATTAACATACATTTCGATAGAATTCCAACCTTCCGGCTCTATAAAAAGTTGATGGCTGTTCTTATCTGAAAATCGCTCAATTTTATCTTCTATTGAAGGGCAATATCTTGGTCCAACACCTTGAATCCTTCCCTTAAACATTGGAGATTTGTCAAATCCAGTTCTAAGAATATCATGCACTTCATCGCTGGTATAAGCTAGGTAGCAAC
This sequence comes from Saprospiraceae bacterium, assembly GCA_021739805.1. The sequence continues at coordinate 14,498 of JAIPBB010000074.1, forward strand.
TTCTCTGAGTCGTTAAAGTTTCAGTATTTGTAAAGGTGAATTTTTCCGGGTTCTCATCACCTTTTTGTTCAATTAGTTTTGAATAATCAATGCTTCTTCCATCAACTCTTACGGGTGTTCCGGTTTTCATGCGGTCAGCATCAAAGCCCATTTCCTGTAACTTTTCGGTTAAGCCTTTCGATGCCCTCTCTCCTATTCTGCCACCAGCAATTTGTTTTTCTCCTATATGAATTTTACCATTTAAAAATGTTCCGTTTGTTAATATAACGGCTTTTGCTTTGATTTTAATTCCAAGTGCTGTAATAACACCATTTATTTTATTACCATCATTCAGTAAAGAAACAACAGTTTCTTCCCAAAAATCCAAATTCTTAATTCCTTCTAATGTTCTTCTCCACTCAAGAGAAAACATCACTCTGTCACTTTGAGCTCTTGGGCTCCACATGGCTGGTCCTTTTGAACGATTAAGCATTCTGAATTGAATCATGGTTTTATCAGTTACAATGCCTGAATACCCACCAAGGGCATCAATTTCCCGAACTATTTGCCCTTTTGCTATTCCACCCATAGCAGGATTGCACGACATTTGAGCAATATTGTTCAAACTCATTGTAATCAATAGAACCGATGAGCCAAGATTTGCTGCCGCCGCTGCTGCTTCACAACCCGCATGACCACCTCCAACAACTATTATATCGTAATTTTTTAGCATTTTTTTGTTTCACGTGAAACAAACCTTCTATTTGGTTGTTTTCCTGTTTTTTGAATCTAATTTGGAGAGCAAAGATAGATATTTATCCTCAATTCTTCTCATATTGAGTTTTTCCTTTTCGGTTTTGTCTTTATACCCACAAAGATGCAGCAAGCCATGAATTATTAATCTATTAATTTCTTCATCTCTTCTTATTCTTAATGATTTGGCATTTTCTTTTGCTCTATCTTCACTTAAAAACACATCTCCTTGAATTTTACCTTTTGTTTCGGAATAATTAAAAGTAATAACATCTGTTAATGTGTTATGATTAAGATATGTTTTATTTAAATTATAAAGATAGTTATCGCTACAAATAATAATGTTCAAAGCATCAATCGTTTTATTTTCATCAAAACATATTGATGCTAAAACCCTACGAATTAAAGTTTTCCCTTTTATTATATACGAAGATTCCTCATTGAAAAAGAATATATTAGGAGGAGCCATTTGTTAATGCTAATTTTTTATTTTTTTTGTTTCATCAACTTTTGAATAGGCTTTTAACATATTTATTCTTTCGATAGTTGTTTCATTATTAATACTAGCAATCTTAAATATTATCTCAATTACTTTACCGTTTTCATAAAAATTTACCTCATCAGCAAGAGATTTAATCAGAAATATTCCTTTGCCTAATTTCTCGCTGTTTTCTATTGTGATATCAGTTGGGTCTGGGATATTCTTGTAGTCAAAGCCTTCGCCTTGATCTTCAACCATGAACGTAAGTCCAATTTTTTTTGATTCAAAAGTTATAATAACAGTTTTAAAATTATCTCCTTTGTTTCCATGGAAAATTGCATTTGTAGTTGCTTCTGTAAGTGCGATAATAATATTTCCAAAATAACTATTATATATGTTATAGTCATCACAAATTTCTTCAACAAACTTTTCAACAAGATGAAGGTTTTCTTCTGTTGATTTAAATTCTATTTTGCGTAGCTTTTTCACCATATTTATTCTTCAAAATTATAAAAATATTCATTTACCTTATTCTTGTAAAAAGGTTTTAAATTAAGAGGAGCAGTTTTTAGAAGTTCTTCTTCTCGCAATTTAATCTTTTTATACTCAAAAAAATCGTTAGGGTTACTATAATTTTGATTTTTAACTTCCTTTGATTCTCGCTTCTCTTCAAGCTCTCTTTCTCTCTCTGCTTTTTCTGACTCTAACAATCTTGTAAGTATCTCTTTTTGACGGTTTAGTGTTTCATTTGTGAGTATTTTATTTACTAAATCAGTCTCGGTTTTTTCCATTTCTTTCATCATATTTGCCATCTTTCCCTTGTCGTCTAAACCTTCCTTTTTAAGCTCATCTGAGTACTGCTGCATCATTTTTCTAATTGCTTCTTGTTGGGCAGCCATGCGTGCCAATTGTTCACTCATCGAAGGCTTTTTACCACCTGGCCCTTTACCTTCTTTCATTTCCTTTTTTAATTGCTCAAGCTGCTTGTTTAGTTGTTCCTGAAGTTTCTTCATAGTTTTCATAGAACCAGTTTTCCCCCCTGGCTTTGGTTTACTACATTTTCCATCTCCTGATTTTTGCTGAGCATTTTGCTGTTGCATTTGCTGTAAAGCTTCTGACAGCAATAAAGCCAAATTATTTACGGAAGTCATTACAAATTGTTGTCTTTCCATTGCTTTGTCTTTCGCATTTCCCATAACTGGAGCAATAGTGTTTATATCAAGCATTTGCTGTAATGCTTTTTCCATATTATGATCTATTTTATTTATCTCTTTATTGACAAAAGATTCTATACTTGCCTGTCTTTTACTTAGAGCAAATAAAGAATCTTCAACCATTTTTAAGTCGTCTTTAATTTTCTTTTGCTCGCTAATTAAATCAACATATTTGGGGTCATTTTTTGATGTTGTCCCTAAATCCTTCATTAGATTTTCCTGATCGAAAGAAATGGTAACAAGGTTTTCTAAAATATCTCTAAGAGCTTCGATGTCCTCTCCCATTTCGTCTGATTCCATTTCGTCAGCCATTTTTTGAAGTTTTTCTGAAAGCTTTTGCATTTTTGAAGATGCATTTTTCTGCGATTTTGACGCTTTACCACTTTTATTCTGATCCAACTCCTCCTCGCTTTTTTGCATTTCATCCTGAATTTCCTTCTCTTCCTTTTCTGTGTCTTCTAAATTATGTTTGTTTTCAAGCTCTTGATTCTTTTTTTGAAGATCATCAATATCTTTCCTGACTTTTTCAAATTCTTTACCTAATTCTTTTTGTTTTTCCAGATTTTCCTGACTTTTTTCTTTGTCATTTTTTTCTTCTTCGGCAAGTTTATCTTGTTTTTCAGCTAATTCATTAAGTTTATTTATTGTACTTTCCAGTTTCTTTTCAAACTCAAACTGCTTAAGCAACTCAAGATTTCTGTCAAGTTCTTTCTCAATATCCTCACTATTCATTTTCATTTTTTCAAGCATCTCTCCCACTTTATCTTTGTCAAGCTTTTCCATCATTTTTTCAAGCTCTTTAAACAGCTCCTTCATCTCATCTGTCATAATCTCGTCGAATAGTTTTTCGAGTTGCTTTTGCTTTTCAATCAAGCTTTCATCCGGCTTATTAAATTGTTGCTCCTGAAGGCTTTTTATCTCATTTTGCTTTTTAATGTTTTCGATGTTTTCTTTTAATTTATTGTGCTTTTCCAGCAAGCTTTCTATTTGCTTTTTTTCCTGCCAGCTAATTTTGTTCTTTTCCTGAAGTTTTTTATTAAGTTCATCTATTTCCTTTTGTAGCTCCTGTGCATCGTGGATCGTATTTTTTAGATCATTTTTGATTTGCTCATTTGCCTTTTTTTCATTTTCTTCAATCTCATTTAAGCTTGGAACACTGAAAATTTTCTTCTTTGAAATAGATGATTTACTGCCATTTACAGCGTCATTATCCCAAACTTCAAAATAATATTCAATTTTATCCCCAGATTTAATTTTTAATGTTGTGAAGTCGTAGAAATAATAAAATTGCTGTTGATTAGATGAACTACGCAAAGGGATGTCAATTGATTCAGCTTTTGTTTTTTCGATTTTTTTGTTATTCTCATCAATAAAGGAATAAACAAAATGCAGCTTTTTAAAACCATAATCATCTTTAACAGAACCATTAAAATAAAATTGGCTTTTTGTAATTGAATCCATATATTCATCAACAATAATTTCAGGATAAATATCGGGAATAACGTTTATGCTATAAACCAAAGAGTCCATATTTTGAATAAACTCATTAGATGTTGAGATTGTATAATTCTGACTTTTCAAAAATTTCTCTGAATAATTAAATGT
>JAIPBB010000075.1 GCA_021739805.1 Saprospiraceae bacterium
ATGGTACTTTAGCTCCGGGTTCAACAGCTAACTATACATTTACAGCTACTTATACTTCTCCAAGCAATAATTACTCTATGTGTGCATGGACAACAGGAGTAAATCCAACTTATACTCACAACGACTCAATATGCAAAAACATTAATGTAACAGCAGCAGCTTATGACGTTGGAATATGCAAAATTAAAGCACCGATCGATACCTTGAGATGCGATGTAGATGTGTGGATTAAAAATTACGGTTTAAATTCGGTAAGTAGTGTTAATGTTTTCTATCATTTAAATGGAATGAATAAAAAGACCGAAACATGGACAGGAACTTTAAACTCAAATGATTCTGTGTTATTTGAATTTCAAACTAATGCAAATGCACCTTATGGCATATTTAATTTCTGTGCCGGTACTGATTACAATGGAGATAGTAATAGTTCAAATGATTCATTATGCAAATCTGTTGTTGGAGCTATGTGTGATGAAGGATTCTCTGAATTTGAGAAAAATGGATTTATCTTGGAACAAAATATACCAAATCCAACTACCGGAACAACACGAATTACTTATATAGTTCCTATTTCAGGGACAATACGTTTCGACTTAATTAACGTTCTTGGACAAAGAATGCAAACACAAGAACAAACAGTTATGGCTGGACAGCACAGCATCGAACTTTACGTAGGCGATTTACCGGCAGGAGTTTATTACTATTCAGTATTATTTGAGGGCAGGAGATTAGTAAAGAAAATGGTGATAAGTAAGTAAAATGTAATAATTTTAAAACCGTCTCAATTTATTGGGACGGTTTTTTTATTAGTGAAAGCAACTTAATTATAAAGATGACTGTCTATTATACTAATTCTTGTCAGGTTTGCGACGCATAAGTTGATTAGAAGTAGTAATGCGGTACTTAATGGAATTAATTATTTGGCAATACCTTTCCGTACTAGTATAAATGGAAAATTTGATAATGGTCTAGTTATTTAACTTTTGACATTCATTTATTAATTTTTATTGCAAAGAAATCATATAATAAACTATATTTGACCGCAGGAAATCATACAATCAGTAGCAATTTAGCATAATGCAATAATGTTTTGATTTATTTAATAAATCATTAACTTTGAAACAAAATTTTACTTCAGAAATACGGTATTAAATTCTATAATTATGAAAAAATATTTTCTATTTATTTCGGCTCTTCTCGTTGGATTAGTCTTAAGTTCTCAAAATATTGTTTTACATGAAAATTTTGAACTTCCTTCGGGTGCCGACACATTAGTTTCATCTAGTACAGGGAGTACTTCATGGGGGATATCTACTAATTATTTTAATGGAGGTAGTAGGTGTGATACAGCAACTGTTTCACAGGGTGATACTATGTATTTAACATCTAATTCATTTAGCACTACAGGGAATCTGTTTGTGATACTGGAGTTTGCCCACATTTGTAAAATTGAATTCTTCGATGCTGCATTTATAGAAGTTTCAAATAATAATGGTTTAACATGGACAAAATTAACAGGAACTCAATATTTGGGAACAGCAAACTTTGCTACGGCGGGAAATAAATTTACATCAACAGCTTATACCCAATGGCTTCCTGCAAATAATTATGCCGTGCCAACAAATTCGTGGTGGAAGCTGGAGCAATTTGATGTTTCTTCTCTTTTAGCTAATTCTGCTCAGGCTAAAGTGCGATTTACTTTAATAGATTTAAATAATACTGGTGCTGCTGGAAATTATGGATGGCTTATAGATGATATTAAGATTACTTCTGCTTTGGACGAATTAATACCGCCTATCATCAACCTTATACCACCGATATTGCTTGATTCAGTTTTTCAACTCGGACCTTTCAATGTTAATGCTTCAATAACAGATGCTTCAGGAATCGATACAGCTATGCTAATTTATTCAAGAAATAATGGACCGGCTGATACTGTTGGAATGATAAAAAATACCGGAAGTTCATATTTTGGTATTATTGATACAATTCCAACTTTTAGTTTATTAGATACAATTTGTTACTATATAATTGCAAAAGACAGTTCTCTGGTGGTAAATGTTGCCAGGGAGCCATCATTAGGGTGCAATCAGTTTATAATTTATAATTCACCACCACCTGCAAATTGTGTTGCACCTATAACAACTTTCCCTTATTTGCAGTATTTCGATTCTATTCCTGCTTATAGTGGTACTCCAACTTGCAGTAGTACTCATATATTACCAACTTCATTTGGTTGGACAAATGAAACAACAGATATGACAGATTGGGCTCCTTATACTGGAGCAACCCCTAATAATCCATATACAGGACCAAGCTCAGACCACACTTCAGGAAGTGGAAATTATATGTATGTTGAAGCTAGTTCTTGTTATACAAAAACTGCTTTTCTAACCAGTGCATGCCTTGACCTAACGGCTTTAGCTGCACCGACATTAGAGTTTTATTATCACATGTTCGATAATTATGCACAATATATGGGAGAGTTGCATATTGATGTTTGGTATGGTAATCATTGGGTTAATTCAATATGGTCGAAACAAGGTGACCAGGGAAATCAATGGAATAAAGCTATTGTTAGTTTAATACCATACAAATCTGTTACTAAAATAAGATTCAGGGCTATCACCGGAAGTAATGCTTATTCTGATATAGCTATTGATGATGTGAAAATTTGGCAACCTCCGGCAAATGATGCAGGAGTTTTATCAATAGATAAGCCTGTTTCTCCTGCTGTTACAGGTTCGCAAACTGTTAAAGCAACATTTAAGAATCATGGTTCTGCAAATCTCACTAAAGTGAAGATTGGTTGGAGTGTTGATGGTGTATCGCAGCCGGTTTATAATTGGTCAGGTATGCTTAGTCCCGGTTCTGTAGCTGATTCAGTTCAGATTGGCAGCTTCAACTTCCAAAGTGGAGCAAGTGTTATCAAAGCCTGGACTTTTAGTCCAAATGATTCTATTGACGGTTGGAATCCAAACGATACAGCTATGTCATCAATAATTGCATGTGTTGGAAATCTAAATGGAGTCTTTTCAATTGGTGGTCCATCTCCTGATTTTGTGAGTTTCAATGATGCACTTTTTGCATTGAACTATTGTGGAATCGATAGTCATGTTGTTATTAATGTTTATCCCGGAACCTATGATGAACAATTGGTATTTGATTCGATTCCCGGATTATCTGCCACAAGTACTATTACTTTTCAAGGAATTTCAGGTGATAGTACTGATGCAGTTCTTGAATTTGCTGCTTCAAACACGAATAATAATTATGTGATAAAATTTGATGGTGCAAAATACATTACTTTCAGGAAAATAACTATTAAAGCAAAAGGTTCTTCTTATGCATACGTTATTCATATGACAAATGGTGCAGAACATAATACAATTGAGAATTGCGTCGTTAAATCTAATGTAACATCAACTTCTTCTTATGGAAGATGTATTGTGTTATACACAGGTTTAGTTAACCAATATAATACAATCAGGAATAATGTTATTGAAGGAGGTTATTATGGTATTTATATCTATGGTAGTGGATCAACATCAAGAGCCAGGGGAAATATTATTGAAGGTAATGAAATATCAAATTTCTATTATTATGCTATGATGCTTTATTATCAGGATTCAGTACAAGTGATAGGTAATTATATTCATGATGGAAATAGTGCAACTCAGTATGGGATATACACCTATTATGTTTTTGATGGCTTTCGAATAGAAAGGAATAAAGTAATATTAAGTCCTACTAGTTCCGGTACAGGTATGCGGGTTTATTATGCTAACTATAATTCTTATATAACCTCAACTACTTTAGCTGGAACAGTAGCTAATAATTTCATTAGTATAACCAGTGGTACAAGTACAAATTATGGCTTGTATGCTTACTATTCAAACAAAGTGAATTATTATTTTAATTCTATTAATGTTTCAAGTGGTAGTGCAACAAGTAGAGCAATGTATCAAGGGAATACAACATCAAATGCATTTGGTCAAAGTTTTGTTAATAATATATTTAGCAATAGTGCCGGAGGATATGCTGCTTATTTTTATACACCTGCAACTCTCGGAACCTTAGATTATAATAATTATTACACAAGCGGTACAAATCTTGCTTATTGGACTGGCCCCGGAGATTTGTTGAATTTGAATGCATTAAAAAGTGCATCAGGGCAAGATATACATTCTAAAGATGTTGACCCCGGATTTACATCAGTCAGCGACCTTCATTTAGCAAACACAAATTTGGCAGCAGCAGGCACAGCTATTCCCGGAATAGGAGAAGATATTGATGGAGATTTTAGAAATCCCGGTGCCCCAACAATTGGAGCAGACGAGCTTCCTCCAATACCAATTGATGCAGGAGTAACAAAAGTTCTTTCACCAACAGTATTAGAATCAGAAGGAGTTTCCTTGCCGGTTAAAGTTGTTATTAGAAATTTTGGTACAGATACTATTTTAGGAATGGATGTAAAATATTATTTGAATGGCAGTAGTAATGTTGTTTATAACTTTACATCAACATTATTGCCTGGCCAAGAAGATACTATCACTTTCCCAAATATAACAATTACACCGGGGCATAATCATTTATATGCCTTTACAGCCTTAGCAAATGACACTAACACATTTAACGATACCTTATACTTTTATTATTATGGAAGACCGATACTTGATATGGGAGCAGTTCAGCTACTTCAGCCAGATTCAGGTGGGTGCTTCACTAGTGCTGAAACTGTAAAAGTTAGAATTAAGAATTTTGGTTCTCAAGCAATAACTTTCAGCCAGAAACCTACAACTATTACTGTTACCGCTACCGGTCCAAATCCAACAACATTTGCTCCTATAGTTATTAATACAGGAAGTCTTGCAGTTGGAGGTACACAAGATGTTTTAATCACAAATAATTTTGATATGTCACAAACAGGAGTTTATACTTTCAAGATTTCTACTTCTGTTACAGGTGATGGGGATACATCTAATGATACTATTATATCTAAAGGAATAACAGTATTTTCGATTGTCACTACATTTCCATTTTTTGATGACTTTGAGACCTTTACTGTAGGTTCTGGTACATACGACCCGGGAAATTTTGATAATGGTTGGAGTGGTGACCCACATGTTAATGCTTATAATAATTTCCAATGGGTAGTAAATTCCGGTGGGACTCCATCAACGGGGACAGGTCCTGCAAATGATCATACCACAGGTACTGCCACAGGTAAATATTTATATACCGAAGGTAATTATGGAAGTACGGGAGCATCTGCCTTTTTAATTAGCCCTTGTATTGATCTTAGTAGCTTTACTAATCCATCACTGAGATTTTGGTATCACACATTTGGAGCAAACTGCAATTCAATTAGAGTTGATGTTCTTTATAATGGTGCCTGGACTTTAACTGTTGGCATTATTTACGGACAACAGATGACAAGTGAGACAGACCCATGGAAGCAGGCTGTGGTTGATTTAACTGGATATCCCGGAATCGTTAGGTTGAGATTTAGAGCAATAAAAGGTTCTGGAACTTATGCTGATATGGCAATTGATGATGTATATATTAATCAACCGATTCCGAAAGACGCCGCAGTTAGAGAGATATTAAAACCTAGTTTAAATTACTCTACTGTTGGTCCAACCCAACAAGTTGAAGTCGTACTTGAGAATCATGGGCTTGATACTATTCATTCAATGAATGTGGGTTATACTGTTGGAAATGGAGTTCCTGTTGTCGAAACCTGGACAGGTGTGTTACCTAAATATCAGAGTATATCGCATACTTTCCAAACAAATTTCTTGGTTGAAGCCGGCTCAAGTAAATTGAAAGCTTTTACTATGCTTCCAGGAGACGGAAATATTAGTAATGATACTACTTCAATGGAATATACCGGTGTCCCGGTAATTCAGGTTCCTTATAGTGATGGTTTTGAAGGAATAAACTATTTTGTAAACTCAGGTGGTTTGATGCAATGGGAGAGAGGTATTCCTGCCGGTGCAACAATTACAGCACCTCATAGCCCAACAAATGTTTGGATGACCAACCTTAATGCAAATTATCAAAACAATAGTGGTGATTTTTTATATACTCCATTTTTTGATTTCTCTCAAGCTAGCAGTGCAACTTTATCTTTTTGGCATTGGATGGATGCTCAACTCAGTAGTGATGGTGGAGTACTTCAATATTCAACAAATAGTGGTCAAACCTGGAGTACACTTGGAACTATAGGCGATCCATATGGTACAAACTGGTTTAACACAAATATTGGAGGAACTAATTGTTGGAGTGGTACTCAATCAGGATGGGTGAAGTCAAGTTATGATCTTTCGCAATTCGATTATTTTTCAATACCACTACAATTTAGATTTTATTTTCTTTCAAATGCTACAACAAATAGTTATGACGGTTGGGCAATTGATGATTTTGAAATTTCATTGCCACAAATTCCATTTGATGCAGGTGTTTCAAGAATTATTCAACCAATTTCTTATACTAGTCCTGGAAGCCAGGTTAGTGTTCAAGTGAAATTGAAAAATTATGGTTCAACCACTTTAACAGCAATTCCTGTTTCATATAAAGTAAATACTCAAAACCCTGTAACCCAAAACTGGACAGGAAGCCTAGCTTCAGGTGATTCTGTTTCGTTTAGCTTTACTATAACTTTTTCAGCACCAATTTCTTACGATTTATGTGTTTACACATCATTGGCAAATGACAGTTACAATTTTAATAATGAGAAATGCATTAATATATCCAAGGATATTGGAGTTTCTTATATACTTGAACCCGGAACTTATACAACAATAGGTGCTAACGAGACAGTTAAAATACGTGTTCAAAACTTTGGTACGGATCCTATAACAAATCTTGACCTAAAATATCAAGTTAATGCAACACCTGAAGTAAGCGAAACTTGGTCTGGAAACCTTAAACCGGGTGGATGGATGTATTATACATTCAATCAGACATTTGTTTCTCCCATGGCAATGTATAATCTCTGTGCTTTTTCTAATATGGCTGATGATACGGATCCATCCAATGATAAAACATGTAAATATATTATTGGAACCGTTGATGTAAAAAGCCTAGATAATTCTAAAATGAGCCTTGGTCAAAACATACCTAATCCTAGTAGTAATTTAACTAGTATCCCCTTCTCAGTGCCAAAAAGTGGTAATTTGAAATTTACTATTAGAAATTTAGTCGGCCAGGAGTTGATAATTAAGAATATGAAAGTAAAAGACGGAGAAAGTTTTATTGATGTTGACATCAGCTATTTATCAGCAGGTATATATTTCTATTCTATTGAATTTGATGGAAAGAGACTTGTGAAGAAAATGGTTGTTAGTAAACAATAGTTAAGCAAGAAATTTATTTTAGCCTCACAATAGTGGGGCTTTTTTTTTTATTATATTTGGTTTTTTAACCTAATTCAAAAATCCATGAAGAAATTACTTCTACTTCTTTTTTCAATAATGTACTTTTCAGGAATTTCTCAAACAATTGTTTATCATGAGAACTTTGAACTCAATAGCTTAGCAGATAGTGTTATAGGTAACGGAGTTGGAGGATGGGGAGTGTCAAACCAACTATCTAATAAGGGTTTAAGATGTGATACTTCTACTATTTCCAGTGTTAATGATACAAACATTTTATCGACTATTGCCTTTAGTACACTAGGAAATCTGTTTGTTACACTTAATTTTTCACACATTTGTAAAATTGAGTTTTACGATGCCGGAACAATCGAAGTGTCAAATGATAGTGGTGCAACATGGCATCAGCTAACTATAGCACATTATTTAGGAAATGGTCAGTTTGGGTCATTCGGGAATAAATTTGCATCAACTTCATATACCGATTGGCTTCCAACTCAGAATAATGCAATACCAACAAATCTTTGGTGGAAAAATGAAACTTTCAATATTTCAGCATTTGCAGGAAATTCAGCAAATGTTATGGTAAGATTTATTCTAAGAGATGTTAACAATACAGGAGGTGCAGGTAATTTTGGTTGGCTTATTGATGATATTGAAATTACAGCAGCTGTAGATGAACTGATTCCTCCTACATTAACATACTTAGCTCCGGTTCCAATGGGTACTATTTTTAGTCTTGGGCCATTTGAAGTAAATGCTCAAATCACAGACACTTCTGGAATCGATACTGCTTATATAGTTTACTCAGTAAATAATCAGCTTATTGACACAGTTGGAATGACAGAAATTGCAACTGACACATTCCGTGGATTTATTCCTGTTGTTCAGGATTTGGATACTGTATGTTATTATATAGTTGCAATTGATTCCTCATTAGTTTCAAATATTTCAACATTGCCACAAAGTAGTTGCATCTCATTTATTGCAAGCAGTGGTATTCATTTGCCTTATGTTGATGATTTTGATGGAAATGACACTATCTGGTACGGAATTACAACTGACCCAGCCACACAATGGGAACTTGGAGTTCCCAATTACGGATTGCTGAGTTCAGCACACACCTCTCCAAGGGTTTGGGGAATAAATCTCGATACTGCTTATGCAGATGAAGATACTGCCTATTTGTATTCTCCATTTTTCGATTTTTCGACCGCAGTTGGTATGAAGCTTTCTTTTTGGCAAAACCGAAATATTGAAACCCAATGGGATGGCTGTCATATGGAATATTCAACAAATGGACTATCATGGATAAAACTCGGAGGCTTAAACGACCCTAATGGCTTAAACTGGTATAATGATACAACCTATGCAACTAGTGGACTTGCTCAGTGGACAGGAAATTCAGTTGGCTGGATAAAATCAGAATATTTGCTTGATTTTTTAAATTATTTGCCAATGGTTCAGTTTAGGTTTGTTTTTATATCTGATCCGGCGGTTAGCTTTGAGGGAATTATTATTGATGATTTTGAAATACTGCCTCCAACTGATAAAGACGCAGGAATAATTGCAATTGAAAATCCAAATTCAGGTTGCGGACTTGGAACAGATAGTCTTGTTATTAAAATTAAAAATTTTGGAAGTGATACAATAAACGGAAATCTTATTGCTTCATTTAAAATTAATAGCTCTGCGACAGTTTCTCAATCTGTTACTCAAATGATTTTACCGGGAGACACTCTGGAGTTTGTTTTCAATCTTCATTTAAATCTTGCACCCGGTTCTCAGGATTCTACTTTTAATATTGTTTCATATGTGTCTCTCACAGGTGATACTTTGCATAATAATGATACTTTAATTAAATCAATTATTTCTGGTGTTATTCCATCATCTCCACAAATTTCGGATGTAACTGTCATATATTCTACATCCACAACTCTTACAGCTATTTCTTCAGATTCAGTTTATTGGTATGAAAGTCCTACCAGCGTTACTCCGATTAAAATTGGGAATCAATTTACTACATCAATTCTTTATGACACTACGACTTATTATCTTGAAGCCAGAGCTGGAGTAGCTGATATTAAAATTACAGAGGTTACTTTAAATTCAACCGGTAATGGTTGTTCAAATCCTTATCCTTCATTCATTTCTTCACTATGGCGTGGAATTGAGATTACTAACTTAGGAAATAGTTTTGCTAATCTTTCTAACTATACTGTCCATATGGAAAGGTCGGGTACATTTAAAGACTATACAATACCACAGGGAGTTGTACTTAATGCAGGTAAAACATTATTACTTACTTATTATTGCAATCCTGTTAATTCAAGTATTCCATCTGAGAATTATTTTGTAATTGACTCAACTAATTACTTATACACCAACCTTGCACAGGGATATTATATTAAAGATCCAAACGGAAATATTGTTGATGCAGTTGCTTTTAACGGATATATCTTTTCTTCAACTTCAGGAGTTACTGCTAACGATTGGAGTGGAAGCCTTAGCGGAAGTTCATTAAATAGTGGTTTTATCAGAATTAATTCAGATAGTGATTCTGCTTCCGATTGGGTTCAAGCAAACGCACCAGCACCAATTCAAACAATTGGAAGTTTAAATCCAATGTTAACGCTGCCCCCCGGATATGGCTGCTCAAGTAATAGAGTTGCAGTGAATGTTAATGTTTCTAATATTCCCAATTTTGATGTCGGAATTCTTTCTGTTGATTCACCTGTTACAGCAATTAATCTGTCAAGTTCAGAACCAATACATATCACTATAAAGAATTATGGGAAAGATAGCATTTCAGGATTTGGTGTGAATTATATAATAAATAATAATCAAGTTGTAACAGATACAGTTAATACTTCAATTGCCCCGGGTGATACTTTGAACTATGTTTTTCAAACTTCTGCTGATTTGTCAAATCATAGTGTTTATAATATTAAAGTTTATCCTTCATTGGTTGGCGACACCATTTATGTTAATGATACAGTTTCGGTTACAGTAGTAAATCAATTGCCATTATACTGTCAATCTGCTGCAAATTATAACTCTAATACAATTATCGATGAAGTAATTTTTAATACAATTACAAATAATACGGCAATGCAATGTGCCACCTATAGTGATTTTACAAATATTTTAACAAATGTGTATAAAAGTGTTACTTATCAATTATCTGTTACACTGGGAAGCTGTGGTTATGATTATACAAAAGGAGCCAAAGTTTATATTGACTGGAATTGTGATGGAGATTTTACTGATGCCGGTGAAGAAGTGGCAGCTTTTGGAACAAACTCATTAACTACAACTTATACTGCAAATATTACGATTCCTGCAAATGCAAGTACAGGGATAACAATAATGAGAGTTGTTTGTATTCAAACATCAATCATGACGAGTATAGTTCCATGTGGCACATATACTTATGGCGAAACAGAAGATTATACTATTAATATTAGCCCCCCATTTCCGGTTGATTTAGGAGTAACAGATATTCTCACCCCATTTTCTCCAATTTATGAAGGCTCACAGGAAGTGGTTAAAATCAGAATTTTTAATTATGGAACAGATACATTGACAAGTATTCCGCTTAAATATTCTGTTAATTCAGCAACTGCTGTTGGTGAAACATTTATCGGAAATTTATTGCCGGGAACTTATGTTGATTACACTTTTAGTAATTTATTGACTGTTCCGCAGGGGAGTTTTGATATTTGTGCTTTTTCTGACCATTCTCAAGAAGGCTATCATAATAATGATACTATGTGTTTGACACTCAATGGGGAATATATTTCCACAAGCTTTTATTTTAATGATTTTGATGGAAATGGACCTGAAGATTTTGAGAAGAGTTTTCCAACCCGATGGGCACATGGAATTCCTGCTGCAAATACCATTAATTCTCCTCATAGCTCACCCAATGTTTGGGCTGTTAATCTAAACGGGAATTATTTGAACAATCAAATTGATGACCTTTATACTCCATATTTTAATTTTGAAAGTGTGTTAGGATTGGTTATGCGATTTTATCATTGGTATGATACGGAATTAGGAAATGATGGCTGTGAAATTCAATATACAGAAAATGGTGGAATAAGCTGGATTAGTCTTGGTACTGTTGGCGATAACAAAGGAGTAAATTGGTATAATGCAGTTGCTAATGGTGTGTATTCATGGACAGGTCCAAATAGTGGCTGGACGTATTCCTCATATGACCTTTCTCAGTTTGATAATAAACCAACACCGGTGCGTTTTAAATTTAGGTTCAGGTCAAATTTATCAATATTTTCATATAATGGATGGGCAATTGATGACTTCCAAATAACCGCCAAACAAATTGCTAAAGATGCCGGAGTTATTGAAATAATTTATCCTGACAGTGCAAGTGTAGTTGGCATAAGTGAGGATGTGAAAGTTGTTATTAAGAACTTAGGCTCAGATACACTTTATTCAATTCCAGTAAATTATCAAGTGAATTGGGGATTTCCTGTTAATGAAACATGGACAGGAGTACTTTTACCTATGGATACAGCACATTATAGTTTTAGCAATAGTTTCATCCCTATGTACAGCTATAATTTATTTTCATGGACATCCCTTGTTGGTGATGGATATAGTTTCAATGACACAGCAGTTGTATTTAGACAAATTGTAGGTTTGGATGAGATTGAAAATGAATTTTATTTAAATCAAAACAAACCAAATCCTTCAAACGATAAAACTATAATTGAATTTAGCATACCAAACTCTGGACATATTAACTTTAAAATCGCAGATATTTTTGGACGGGAATTATTTTCAGAAAGTAAATTTTATCCCACCGGAAAAAGCCAAATTGAAATTGATGTTTCGAAATATTCTGCAGGAGTTTATTATTATTCTATTGAATTTAACAGAGTTATAAAGGCTAAAAAAATGATAATTCTGAAATAAATCTTTTGTCAGAATTATTTCCTTTAACTGTTTATTTTTAACCGTTAACTGGTTGAATTATCGAACTTAGTATTTTTTGATTATATTTGTTTGAGTTTAATTAATTCTGTGTTATATATCCGTTCTCTGTTAACCTAATATCTGGAAAAAATGAAAAATCTAATTCTTATTCTCAGCCTGATAATATGTATTACAGTGGATTCTCAAACAATAGTTTTTCACGAAAATTTTGAGTTACCATCTTTAGCTGATAGTGTTTCAATTAGCTCAGCAGGTATTGCAGCTAACCAATGGGCAATTTCTACTCAATTGGCATCTCAGGGTTTGCGTTCTGATTCATGTACTGTTTCGCAAAGCGATACTTCATATTTAACTACTGTATCATTTAGCACTCTTGGAAATTCTGATATAGGTTTACAATTTTCTCATATATGTAAAATTGGTTTTTTTAATGCTGCTGAAATATATGTTTCCGCAAATAATGGTGTAAACTGGACAAAACTTACAGGAATTCATTATTTAGGAAGTGGAAATTTTAATAATATTGGAAGTAAATTTACATCAACATCTTATGGAATAGATTGGAATGCTGGTAATAATAGTGCGACACCTAATAACAATTGGTGGAAAACTGAGCAATTTGATATTTCATCTATTGCAGCTAATAGTGCTAATGTGAAAATCAGATTTCAATTGTCTGATATGTTAAATGTAGGAAGCACTGGCAACTATGGGTGGTTAATTGACGATATAAAAGTTTTGGCAGCATTTTCGGAATTGCTTCCTCCAAGTATTCAATTAGCTCAACCAATTATAAATGATTCTGTATATCATACAGGCCCTTTTGACATTTATGCTACGATTATAGATAGTTCTGGAATTGATTCAGCTATGCTAATTTATACTTTGAATAATGGGACACCTGATACAGTAGGTATGATAAATACATTTGGTAATACTTATTTTGGACAAATTGATACTATTAATGGAGCATTTAGTATTGGTGACACATTCTGCTATTATATTTATGCTGTTGATGCATCACCTGCGAGTAATATTGCAAAAGAACCTTCATTAAGTTGTAATCAATTCGTTGTTTATTATACTCAACTACCACCAGGTTGTACATCTCCACTTTCAAATTTCCCTTATTATGAAAATTTTGATTCTGCAATTGCCGGTTCCGGATCATCTACTTTCCCGGGTGTTTTGCCTTTAGGATGGACTCGTAATCAATCTTCGGGAAATGGTTATATGATGTTAGTTAATAATGGTCCAACAAACCAATCTAATTCAGGACCAGATTATGACCATACAACAGGAATAGGAAATTATATATATAGCTCAAGAGGTCAAGGTATATTTGGACTCGACTCTGCATCCTTAGTTTCACCATGTTTTGATATCACCAATTTAACTACACCCCAACTTGAATTTTATTATCATATGTATGGAGCTTCTATAATTTCTCTTTCAGTTGATATTTGGTGTGGTAGTGGTTGGGTTCGAGATATTTGGATTAAAAATGGGCAACAACAGACTACTAGTACAAGTCCATGGGAAAGAGCCACTGTTGATTTAAACCCATATAAAAGTGTTACTAAGATTCGATTTAGGTGTAATAGTTCATCTTATACAAGCAATATTGCTATTGATGATGTGAAAATATGGAAGCCATCAGCAAATGATGCAGGTGTTATAGCACTTAAAAGTCCAATTTCTTCTGGGCTTATTGGTACTAAACCTGTAAAGGTCTCAATTAAAAATTTTGGATTATCAAATCTAACATCAACAACCATTAATTGGGATGTAAATGGAACGCTTCAAACACCATTTAACTGGACAGGTTTATTAGCACCTTTGGGAGTTGCTAATTCTATACAAATAGGAACATATAATTTTAATTCAGGTGAATACATCATGAAATTCTGGACATCAAGTCCTAATGGCTCTCCTGATGAATTTACATACAATGATACATTTTTAATATCAGTTATATTTTGTAATGGATATTTAAAAGGTGAATATACTGTAGGTTCTGTTAATTCTGATTTTACATCTATAAAAAATGCTGTAATAGCTTTATATAATTGTGGAATAGATAGTGCAGTTGTATTTAATATTGCTCCTGGCATATATAAGGGGGAATTGGCAATACCTTTTATTATTGGCTCATCAAATTTAAATACTATCACTTTTCAATCATCAACAGGCGATAGCACTGATGTAATCATTCAAAATTCTGCTTTTTCACTTAATATACTTTATGTTGTGAAGTTTGATAGTGCGAGCCATATTATATTTAGAAATCTTACTATTAAAACTGATAATAACGGTATTACTTTATTGCATATGCAACCTGGTTCATATCACAACACCTTTGAAAATAATGTTTTTGAATGTGTTTATGGGAGTACAGATGGGTATTGTATCTATAGTAAAAATTGTGATTATAATGTATTCAGGAGAAATTACATAAGAAATGGAGATATAGCAGTTTATATGCTAAATACCACTTATTTGATAACAAAAAGAAATGTCTTTGAAAATAATATAATTGAAGGTTTTCATAATTGTGGGTTATGTTTGTATAATCAGGACTCTGTTATTGTTAAACACAATATAATTGAAAATGGATTGAATTATAATTATTTGAAAGGAATATATCTGTCTAATTGCGATGGAAATATTGAAGTAATAGGTAATACTATTAAACTTGGTTTAAATCAAAATGGTGATGGTATTTCAATAAATTTGTCTGATGGAAATATATATCAGCATGGAATTGTTGCAAACAATATGGTTAGCATTCTTGGAGGAGTTCAGAGTGGTAATGGGATTTACTGCAATAATTCAAAATATCAGGAATTATTATTTAATACAATTTATCTTGATTCTGTAAATTCAACAAGCAAAAGTCTGCATACTAATTCTGGCTCAACCCTTACAATTCAAAATAATATTTGTGTCAATAATTCAGGCGGTTACGCATTTTATTGCAAAACACCTTCAGCAGTCGTAAAATCCGATTATAATAATTACTTTTCATCAGATACTACAAATTTCGCATATTATGGAAATGTTAATGTAAAAAACTTGGCAGTACTTAAAAGTCTAAGTGGAAAGGAAATACATTCTAAAAGCATATTACCTTCATTTTTTTCTAAAACAAATCTTCATTTAGGAGATTATTTGTTAGGAGGAAGTGGTTGCCCCGTTTCAGGAATAACTTCAGATATAGATGAAAATCCAAGGAGCATATATAGCCCTACTATTGGCTGTGATGAGTTGAATTCTACTTATGATGCAGGAATTTGTGATGTGATAATGCCAAATATGCCTAGAATTGAAGGATGTCAAGAAATTGTAACGGTTAGGATTTTCAATAATGGATCTGTTACATTAACAAGTATTCCAATCCATTATTCAATTAGTTCTACAACCATTGTTAGTGAAACATATAATGGTCAATTACTACCTGGAAGTTTCGTAGATTATTCTTTTAATAGTTTAATGACTATACCTTTAGGCAGATTTAATATTTGTGCCTATACTACCTTAACACAGGACTATTTTAATAATAATGATACTATCTATCTTTCAGTGAAAGGTGAAAATAAGTTTACATCATTTTATTTTGATGATTTTGATGGTAAGGGTCCAAATGATTTTATTAAAAGCGGTTTTACTTGTTGGGAGCAAGGAATACCTGCGGCAAATGTAATTAATTTACCACATAGTTCACCAAATGTGTGGGCTACAAATCTGGATGGTTCTCACTTGAACACATCTTTTGACGAATTATTTACTCCTTATTTTAATTTTAAAGATGCTTCAGCTTTAGTTATGAGATTCTACCATTGGTATGATTCAGAAATTCACTATGATGGAGGTACAATTCAATATAAGTATTTAGGGCAGAGTAATTGGGAAAGTCTTGGAACAGTTGGAGATACAAATGGTGTCAATTGGTATAATAGTTACAATCAGAGTTTAAATATGTGGGACGGGTCAAGTGGTGGTTGGAATTATTCATCATATGATCTTAGTCAATTTGATTATAATATAGTACCAGTTCAGTTTAAATTCGCTTTTAGGGCTAATATGCACAATCCTAATATGTATGATGGTTGGGCAATAGATGAT
This sequence comes from Saprospiraceae bacterium, assembly GCA_021739805.1. Next base: position 16,467 of record JAIPBB010000075.1, read on the forward strand.
TTCCAAATTACTGCAAAAAAAATAAATATTGATGCCGGAATTGATAATATTCTTTATCCTGACAATCCGGGTGTTATTGGAGCAAATGTGAAAGTGAAAGTTGTTATAAAAAACTTCGGCTTTGATACACTTTATTCGATTCCCGTTTCTTATAGAAAAGATAATGGTATTACAATAAACGAAATATGGACAGGAAAACTTTTTCCTGATGATACTGTGCAACATACCTTTAACTCTAATTTCTTGACAACTGCAAGTTATGATTTATATACATGGACTTCCCTATTGGGTGATATTAATAAATTTAATGACACAACTTATATGCGAGGTCAAATGGTTGGAGTAGAAGAAATTAATAATGAATTTTATTTAAATCAAAACAAACCAAATCCTTCAAACGATAAAACAATAATTGAATTTAGTTTGCCAAATTCTGGACATATTAACTTTAAAATCGCAGATATTTTTGGACGGGAATTATTTTCAGAAAGTAAATTTTATCCCACCGGAAAAAACCAAATTGAAATTGATGTTTCGAAATATTCTGCGGGGGTTTATTATTATTCTATTGAATTTGAGAAGAAAAGCCTGCTTAGGAAAATGGTGGTTTATTAGAGTTTCGTGTTTCGTGTTGCGGGTTTCATTTCGACTCCGCTCAATGACCCAAGAACGGACACTGAGTCGAAGTGCAAGTTTTAGGTTTCAGGTTTTAGGTTTCAGGTTTCAGGTTTCAGTTGGGACACATTTTTAATTAAATAGTACAAATAGCAAAAGGTTTTATATAAGGATATTTTTAATACATTTGCATGTATAATGCTAAATAATAAAACAAAATTGAAACACGGATTTCTAATATTTTCTTTTATTTTTTTTAACACCATAACTTTATCTGCACAAGTTTACGATTTTAAAAACCTGAATGTAAAAGATGGGCTGCCTTCAGGAGAGGTATATGATGCTGTTCAGGATAGCCTTGGCTATTTGTGGTTTGCTACTGAAGCAGGTATCTGTAAATATGACGGTTACTCATTTAAAACTATATCGCAATACCAAAAACATTATGATAATAGCATTGTAAAACTTTTCAAAGATATTGATGGTAAAATATGGTTTTCTACATATAGAGGAAAGTTTGGTTACATTTTAAATAATTCAATGTTTTTTCATAGACTATGTGATTCGATTTCAATAGGTGGTTCATTTATAAATAATATTTATGTTGACAGTACAAATAAACTTTGGTTAACAGCATACACAGGACAGCTTTTTATTTCTGATGAAAAACAAAAAAAAATAATCAAAAATATTGCACCAACAAGCAAAGTTGAATTGTTGTTATTTAAACCTTTTGGTAAGAGTTGGATATATTCAACATTTCGCCACTATTATGGCATTAATGATAATAAGGTTAGGGTAAAGGAAGGCTTAAAAATTATTGATGGAGACTATCAAATACATATTAACACTCCTAATTATGAAAATACATATTATTCTAGATATTGTAAAATAGCAGAAAATGATTATCTTGTATCTATATCTCACCATTTATTTAGAATAAAAGATAATGAAGTCGTATTGATGAGAATTCTTGATGATGCAATTATCGACATATTTAAGGATTGTCAAAATAAAATGTGGATTAGTGTTTTAAGAAATGGTGTTCTCAGATATGATATTAATGATTTAAACAATCCCGAACTTCATTTGTTTGAAGGTCGGACAATTTCAAAAGTTGTACAGGATTATGAATTGAATTTTTGGTTTAGTTCTATAGATAAAGGAATTTATTTTATTCCATCTATGAAATTTTCTATTATCAATGGAACCTCTGATAAAATGATTAATTCATTAACTTTTATTAATAATACAGATTTCTATTCTCAACTTCATAATGGATGTTTGAAAATTAATATAGGGAAACGTAAAGTAAGTGAACCTAAAAAGGTATATCTTAAAAGTCGGATTCGTAAGGAAATACCAGAACTCAATTCTATAAATAATTTCCTGGTAG
>JAIPBB010000076.1 GCA_021739805.1 Saprospiraceae bacterium
AGTATATTAAAAATACTTCACAACCCAACACATCAAAAAAGGAAACTGTATTGAAATGACAAAGAAATAAAATGATAATTAAAAAGAAATCTAAAAAATATATAAATTAAATTTGTAAACAAAAATCAGGACGAGTCAAGAAGCAAAAAGGAAAAAGGCAAAAGGAAGGCAGAAGGCAAAAGGAAAAAGGAAGGCAGAAGGTTTTGGAAGATATGGTAATCTAGACAAATCCAGATTTTACAAATTTTCATGCGGAAGCTTTTACGAATTAATAAGTCAATCTATGGCATCTTTTGCTTTAGGTTTTATAAAAAATAAAGAAGAAGAAACAATATTGATACAAGGTTATAGAGAAATTATTAACGAATTAGATTCATTAATAAAAACAGTAGAAACTAAGCATAGGGATTAACTTGGCAATTGCCAATCCTTAGCCTTCTCCTTAGCCTTTAAATGAAATTATGTTCAAAGACAAAAAGCTATATCTAATATTAATTTTCGCTTTAATTGGTTTAAGCGCATTAAGCTATTGGCTATTTTTCAATCCCGTAAAAGACATCTCACTAAATCTTCCGGAACAGGATAATCGCCCTGAGCAAAATAGTGAAAATTCTGAGGTAGTGAAAATCGGAGAGCATTTCACAAAATTTGAAGAATTATCGACAACTTTAACAGGGAAATGGAGTCGTTTTCGTGGTGCTGATTATGACAATACTGCTAAAGATGGTATTCCGCTAATTGATAAGTTTGGGAACGAAGGTCCAAAAATTCTGTGGAAAGTTGATTTAGGAGAAGGTCATGCTGCACCTGCAATTTACAATGGAAGAGTTTATTTGATTGATTATATCGAAGAAAAGAAAATCGATGCTTTAAGATGTTTTTCACTGGAAACAGGGAAAGAAATTTGGCGACTTTCTTATAATGTTCATGTGAAACGAAATCATGGAATGTCAAGAACTATTCCTGCTGTCAATGATAGTTTTATTGTTACAATTGGACCAAAAGGTCATATTATGTGTGCTAATCCAATTTCCGGTAAATTTCTTTGGGGAATTGATTTGATAAAAGAATATAAAGCTGAAATTCCTTTTTGGCACACAGGTCAATGTCCTATGATTGATAGTAATATTGCTGTTATTGCTCCTGCCGGAAAATCTTTGCTGATTGGTGTTAATTGCTCAACAGGAAAAGTTATTTGGGAAACTCCAAATCCAGATAATTGGAAAATGTCGCATTCTTCCATTATGCCAATGGTTTTAAATGGCAAGAAAATGTACGTTTATGCAGCTATTGGTGGTATTTGTGGTATTTCGGCTCAGGGTGATGATGTTGGTAAAAAATTATGGAAAACTAATGAGTTTTCGCCTTCGGTTGTTGCTCCTTCTCCTGTAGTTTTGGATAATGGGAAAATTTATATTACAGCTGGCTATGGTGCCGGAGCTATGTTGTTTCAGGTGAAGCAGGATGGAGAAAATTACTCTGTTGAAGTTTTGCAACAATTTAAACCAAAAGATGGAGTAGCATCTGAACAGCAAACACCCATAATTTATAAAGACAGAATGTTTGTCATTTTGCCAAAAGATGCCGGTTCAAACCGAAATCAATTTGTTTGTGTAGATCCAAATGATTGCAAAAATATTTTATGGACAAGCGGCAAAACAGATAGATTTGGATTAGGTCCTTATATAATTGCAGATGGAAAATTCTTTATTCTGGATGATGACGGAACTTTAACTATCGCAAAGGCATCAACATCAAAATTCATACTTTTAGATAAAGCAAAAATTATTGATGGTCAGGATGCCTGGGGACCAATCGCCATTGCTGATGGAATGCTTTTAATGAGAGACTCTAAGCAAATGGTTTGCATCGATATTAGAAAAAAATGAACCATAAAAGAAATAAAAGAAATAAAAGAAAATAAAAGAAACCTTATATGAACTTTTATGTCTTACGACTGAAGGAAGTCCGTATGGATATGGTTAAACTTTAAACGATGAAAAATAAATATGCCACAATTCATAGAAAACAAAGGAATTCGTGCATTCGTGGCATTTTAAAAACTTTTATGCCCTTTTATGCCTATATGGTTAAATTATTAAATGGTTAAATTGCTAAATTGTTAGACGTTTAGTATTTAGAAATTAGAAGGAAAACTTATATGAACTTTTATGCCTTTTATGGTTAAAATTTAAACAGATGAAAAATAAACTGATTATTGCACTTTCACTACTTCTACTTCTTGTGGCTTTGTATTTTATGACAAAGGATTTCTTTTTCGATAAGGAAGCAGACCAAAATAATCCTTACGAATATGAAATAGACAAATTAAGAGAAACTGATTCAAGTTTGCTTTGCTATTCAGAAATACAAAAAATTTCACCAGTTTTAAATAAAATATTTGGAGTTGCAGTTGATAAGCAAGATAATATCTATATCTCAGGAGATAGTAAAATTGCTATTTACAATAGAATTGGAAATTTGATTGACACTTTCAATGTCTCGGAGGATGCTTACTGCTTAACAATTAGCCCTGATGATAAAATATATTTAGGAATGTGGGACCATATTGAAGTTTACGATAAAACTGGAACTTTAATTAGCAAATGGAAGCCACAGCACGAGAAGTCAATTATTACTTCAATTGCGGTAAATGATTCTTCAGTTTTTATTGCTGATGCCGGACAAAAAATCGTTTATCACTTTAATTTGGATGGAGAACTTCTTAATGAAATTGGAGGAAAAGATTCAACAAAGGGTGTAAAAGGATTTATTATTCCAAGCCCATATTTTGATTTGGCAATTGGACGTGATGATGAACTTTGGTTAGTGAATCCAGGCAGACATAGTTTTGAGTCGTACACTTACGATGGTGATTTGATTTCTTCATGGAAACGAACTTCGATGCAAAATGATGGTTTTTCAGGTTGTTGTAATCCATCACATTTTGCAATTTTGTCAGATGGTTCATTTGTTACCAGCGAAAAAGGAATTGAAAGAGTGAAAATTCATCTTCCTTCAGGTGATTTTAAATGCTTAGTAGCAGGACCAGATAAATTTGAAGAAGGAACAAAGGGAATTGATTTGGCAGTTGATTCAAAAGATAGAATTCTGGTATTAGATCCACAAAATGGGATGATAAGGATATTTGAAAAGAAATTATAACAAAACCCTTCCAGAGTTTTAAACTCTGGAAGGGTTAAAGCTTATAAATTTAAAATAATTATAAATGACTAACAGAAGAGATTTTCTAAAACTTGCAGGTAGAACAGCGGTTCTTGGTGGAGTAATTTTCGTCACTGGGAAATTATTATTCCAGCCTAATAGTGAAGAAAATTGTGATTTCGATTTTGTTTGTCAGAACTGTAAAAAACTTAAAGAATGCAATTTGCCAGAAGCAAAAGAATATAAAGGAAAAATTAAATTGTAATAAAATTAGCTCTAGCATAACTCTAGGCACTTTAGGCACTCTAAGTACTCTAGGCACTTGAAATTGATTAAAACATGAGCGGTCAGAAAAAAGATAAAAAAGAGATTAATCGAAGGGAATTCATTAACAAGGGAATCCGTGCCGGTGTTGTTATTGGTCTTTGTGGTTTGGGTGGTGCTTTGATTAAGAAAGCAATTGGAGGCGAACTCGTTTGGCAGCTAGATCCTTCCAAATGCGTTCAATGTGGAAGATGTGCAACTCATTGTGTCCAAATGCCATCAGCTGTAAAGTGCATTCATGTTTATGATATGTGCGGTTATTGCGATTTGTGTGGAGGTTATTTCAAAGCAGACACTAAAGATTTAACTACTGCTGCCGAAAATCAACTTTGCCCAACAGGAGCCATAAAAAGAGTTTTCATTGAAGAGCCATTTTTTCAATACGAAATTGACGAGGATTTATGTAATGGTTGTGGAAAATGTGTTAAGGGTTGCGCTGCTTTTGGAAATGGTTCGTTACAACTTCAGGTTAGTCACAATTTATGCTCAAATTGCAATCAATGTGCAATTGCAAGGGTTTGCCCTGCGGATGCATTTAGTAGAGTTGAATCGGATAAGCCATATTTGCTTAAAGGTTTTTAGAAAAGGAAATTATTGAATGATAAAATTTAGAAAAATACTATTCTTATTTTTTATGCTGATATTGCTTCTGCAAGGATTCAATACATCGGCTCAACAAAGATTTCCTAAACCCGAATTTGAATCAGGACATACTCAACCCGAAGTCCATGCACCCGCTCCAAGAGCTGAATTCATGGAGATTGTGGATGTTTTTGTTTTGATACTCGGATTATCTCTTATTACATGGTTTATCTTAAAAAAACGTTCAAGAAGGGGAGTGTTTTGGATTACTATTTTTTCAATTATTTATTTTGGTTTCTATAGAGAAGGATGTGTTTGTTCAGTTGGCTCTCTACAAAATATTGCACTGGCATTGTTTGAACCGGGTTATCACATTCCAATTACGTTAATTGCATTTTTTGTTATACCTATAATTTTCACACTTTTCTTCGGTAGAACATTTTGTGCAGGAGTTTGCCCACTTGGAGCAATACAGGATATTTTTGTCTATAAACCACTAAGCCTGAAATCATGGTTTCAAAAGGTGTTGGGAATAATTCCATTTTTGTATTTAGGATTTGCTGTTTTATATGCGGCAACAGCGACTGATTTTGTTATTTGTCGCTACGACCCGTTTATTGGAATTTATAGATTTAATGGAAGTTTTGCTATGCTTGTCTTGGGTGGAATATTTCTTTTAACAAGTATTTTTATTGCCCGACCATATTGTAGATTCTTCTGCCCATACGGGGCAATTTTAAATTTGGTTAGTAGAGTTTCGCGAAGACATTTAACAATAACTCCTTCAAAATGTATTCAATGCAAGCTTTGTGAAAACTCATGCCCATTTGGAGCAATCGAAATACCGGTTCCGGTAAAGGATAAAGAAGAATCACAAAAAGCAGTTAAACGATTAATAATTTTAAGTTTGATAATTCCTTTGCTGGCATTAGCAGGTGGATGGACAGGAGCTAGGTTTCATGAGAATTTAGCAAAAGTAAATCCAAAGGTTCGTTTGGCAAATGAATTTTTAAATCTTGATAAATCTAGTACAGAAGAACCATCGGTTGAGATTGATGCATTTAAAACATCAGGAAAATCAGTTGAAGATTTATATGCAGAAGCTACAATAATTATTGAAAAATTTAAGCTTGGTGGATGGATTTTAGGTGCTTTTATCGGATTGGTTTTTGGTTTTACTTTGGCTTCTCTATCAAGATTTAAATACAGACAGGATTATGAACCAAATAAAGGAGAATGTTTGAGTTGTGGTAGGTGTATGGATTATTGTCCGGTGGAGAAAAAGCTTGAAGTCGGAAGACCGAAGTCGGAAGATAAGACAGAGTCATATTGAAATATTAATGATAAATTTAAACTTTACTAACAAAAAAAGAAAAATGAAACGACTGTCATTATGGTTATTATTGCTGGTTATTGGCTATAATTCTTTTGGACAAAACTATATTGAGTACCAAAGGACTTTTAATCGTATTGATGAAGACGTATTATCTCAGAATTATAATTTAGCAATTAAGCGACTAGATAGTGTTTATTCAGGTTTTGAATTTATTTATGCCAAACATTGTGTAAAAGCACTTCAAATTTGTGTAAGGGCGAATGATAGTATAAATGCTGACAAATGGTTGGCCAAATGTTTTAAACAAGGAATTCCTATTTGGATTATCAGAAACAATGATATTACAAAAAAATCTTTGATTTACTCCACAACACAAATGACACTGGAAGATTATGATAGGTTATACTCAATTTATAAAGCATCCATTGATACTAATCTTGCCAGGAAAATAGATAGTTTATTGACAATAGATCAGAAATATACAAGAAAAGTTAATGATGGTTTTGTTTTATTTCGGTTTAGTATTTATTGGCTTCAATGGGGGATAAATAATAAACGTCAACTTCGCATACTTAAACAAATAATTGAAAACCATGGTTATCCTGAAGAAAGACTAATTGGCTTTGGTGAGTTTTTAGAAGATTCGATGGCAGCAGCAAAACACATAACTTTTTATGGTCCTTCTGAAATCAGAGAAGCCAGTGTCCAGATTATGATGCAACATTGCTTTTCAACCTGGCATAAGGTAGATTTGGATTTTAAAAATACACTCTATCAGAATTTATGTAATGGATATATGCCGTCTTTCCAATATGCAATAATTATAGATTTTATGTGTTTTGGGAGAAAGAAATATATAAACGATATGTTCAGTGTTTGCAATAAAAAATCTGATAAGGATTATATTGACAAAATCAATAGAAACAGGAAGTCAATAGGACTTACAACATTAGAACAGCAGAAAAGAAATATGTTATTGGCAAGAGAAAGGAGAGGTAGCAAAAAAGCTAATTCTGAAATAATGTTGGAATATTGATTATGTGGCTTAAAGAAAAGTAATGATATAAATTAACGCAACTTCGGACTTCCGACCTGATATAAAAAAATGAAAACACAAAACCAACCAAATACCAATATAAAACTCTGGAAAGGCATTGCTTATGTTGCCGGAGTCTTCTCTTTTATTTTATGTGTGCTTTTAATTGCCAACTATTTACAGATAAATACTGAAGACCCTGTAAATACCAAAGTGATTGAATCTTTAGTTAAAAGCTTAAACGATAATCCTGATAATATTGCTCTTAAAGAGCAAATCAGGGAAATGGATTTACTTGCCAGAAAAGCTTATTTCACATCTCAATGGCAAATTCGTTTTGGTGGTTATTTATTATTAATTGGAATTGCAGTTTTAGTTATTGCAATGCAAATGATAAGCTCTGCAAAAAAAATATCCCCCGAAGTTTCAAATGAAAAAGCTGACAGTATTGTTGCAACTCAAAAAAATGCCCGTAAGTGGATTTCGATTATTGGAACTGCTTTGGTTATTACCGCATTGATATTTGCATATTTGTCTCATAATGAAATGGGAAAAACTTTTTCAAAACTGGCAGAAAAAAAGTCAAATGATACAGAAGATGTAGTCAAAAAAGCCGAAGTTGAAAACACTAAACAAGCTGAAACTCTTCAGGCAGACTCAATAAAAACTGATAGTATTACTGAAGAAGATTTGGACACTTATTATCCAACAATAGAAGAAATAAAGAAAAACTATGCATCTTTCCGTGGATTTGGTGGGAATGGAATTTCATATCATAAAAATATTCCAACAAAATGGAATGGCAAAACCGGAGAAAACATTAAATGGAAAACAGAAATTCCACTTAAAGGATATAATTCACCCATTGTTTGGGATGATAAAATATTTCTTGCAGGTGCTGAAAATAATAAACGTGAAGTTTATTGTATAGATAAAAATACCGGAAAATTCTTATGGAAAGCTTTAGTGGATAATATTCCCGGCTCCGCAAAAAAATTCCCCGAAGTTACAGATGACACAGGTCATTCTGCTCCAACTTTAGTTACTGACGGAAAAAGAGTTTATGCAATTTTTTCAAATGGCGACATTATAGCTTTTGACTTTGATGGAAACAGAGTCTGGGCAAAAAATCTTGGACTTCCAAGCAATCATTATGGTCATTCATCTTCATTGATGATGCACAAAAATATGGTGATTGTTCAGTATGACATGAAAGGCTCTGCTAAGATTATGGCATTATCATCAAATTCAGGAAATATTGTTTGGACTACAAAAAGAGAAGATAAAATTTCGTGGGCTTCACCAATTATTGTTAACACCGGAAATCAGACTGAAATCATATTAGTTTCTGAGCCAAATGTTGCTTCTTATAATGCTGATTCAGGTAAGGAATTGTGGAAACTGAATTGTATGTATGGTGAAGTTGGACCATCTTGTGCTTATGCCGATGGAATTGTTTATGCCTTAAATGAATATGCTGTTTTAGTTGCAATCAAAGCCGGAAAAAATCCAGAAATTCTTTGGGAAGGCGATGAATATCTTTCTGATGTTCCAAGTCCTGTGGCAAACGACAAATATCTTTTTGTTGTAACCAGTTATGGAGCTATAGCTTGCTATGATGCGAAAAAAGGAACACAGTTTTGGGAACAGGAATTTCCAAATGGATTTTATTCTTCACCGATTTTGGTTGATGGAAAAATTTATGCTATTGACAGGCAGGGAATCATGCATATTTTCAAAGCTGATAAAACATATAAATCAATAGGAACAAATGAACTAGGAGAAAAATCTGATTGTACTCCTGCTTTTATGAATGGAAAAATTTATATAAGAGGAGAGAAGAATTTGTATTGCGTTGGGAAATGAAAAAATGAACCATAAAAGACATAAAAGAACATATAAGAAGAACAAAATATAAATAAAATAAAACCTAAAAAGGCATATAAAAATATATAAGATAAAAGCTTTTATTCCCTTTTATGCCTTTTATGGTTCAAAAACAAAAACAATGGAAATAACAAAAACTTATTTAAAAGACTTAATATATCAGGTAAATGGTGCTGCAATCGAAGTTCACAAAGCATTAGGTCCCGGATTATTAGAGAGTGTTTATCATAAATGTATGAAACATGAACTAGATAGAAGACATATTAAATATAAATCAGAATTTGTTGTTCCTATTAACTATAAAGGATTGGAATTAGATGCAGATTTAAGATGCGATTTATTTGTTGAAAATATTTTGCCGGTTGAACTAAAAGCAACAGAAGGAATTAATCCTATTCATGAAGCACAGATTTTATCATATATGAAATTGTTAAAAGTACCAGAAGGGGTATTATACAATTTTAATGTTGTAAATCTCTATAACGAAGGACAACGAACTTATGTTAATGAATTATACCGGGACTTACCGGATTAATATGAAAGCTAAAAAATAATTTAGAAAGACTTAAAGAAAAACTATAAGAAGACCTTTTATGATCTTTTATGTCTTTTATGGTTAAGAAAAAAGATAGTTAAATGGTTCAAAACATAAACCATATCATCGACAACATAATATCACAGACCGGAACTTCTGTTGATAAGGTTATTCCTATACTTCAGGCAATCCAAAATGAGTTTAACTATTTGCCTGAAGAAGCCCTTAGAAGAGTTTGTGAAACAACTGATATCACTCCTTCACGAATTTATGGTGTTTCAACTTTTTATACCCAATTCCGACATAAACCTGTTGGAAAACATATAATCAAAGTTTGTGTTGGAACGGCTTGTCATGTGAAAGGAGCTATGCTTGTTTTTGATGCTTTCAAACGAAAATTAAACTTAGAAGATAGAGAAGACACTGATTCTAATGGACTTTTTACTCTTGATCAGGTTGCTTGCCTTGGATGCTGTACGATTGCTCCGGTGGTTCAGATTGATGATATCACTTATGGTCATGTTGCTTCCGAAAATGTTTCTGAAATCCTTGATGATTTTTTGAAAGGTGGCGAGAATAAATCTTTAGTGAAATTTAATTCTAAAACGATAAACCAAAAATCACAAGGCGAAATCAAAATTGGGTTAGGCTCATGTTGTGTGGCAAGTGGAAGTTCAGATGTGAAAAATGAATTGGAAAAAGCATTAAACCGAAGCAATATAAATGTCGATGTCAAGCAAGTTGGTTGTATTGGAATTTGCAACCAGGTTCCGATGATGGAAATCGAAAAACCGAATGAAGAAACAATAATTTATACCAAAATTAAACCCGAAGAAGTAAAGGAAATTATCCATCAACATTTCAAACCAATCGGTTTTACTGACAGACTGAAAAGTAATTTTAACCATTTCTTTGATAAATACGTTTTTGAGGGAATTCCAAAATATTCCAAGCGATATATGGCAGATCAAAGAGACACTCCGGTTTCAGAGTTTTTAAATGAGCAAATTAATATAGCTACCGAATTTCGTGGTGTCTTAAAACCAACCGATATTTCAGAATACAAATCCTTGGGTGGATTTAAAGCACTGGAAAAATGTCTTAATTTAAGTCAGGATGAAATTATTGATATTATTTACAAAAGTGGATTAAAAGGCAGAGGTGGAGCAGGATTTTTAGCAGCGTTAAAATGGAAAGATGTTAAAAAATTTGAATCCGATATTAAATACATAATTTGCAATGGTGACGAAGGTGACCCGGGAGCTTTTATGGACCGAATGCTACTCGAATCTTATCCATTTCGGATAATTGAAGGAATAATTATCGCAGCTTATACTGTTGGAGCAAGAGAGGGAATGTTTTATATCAGAGCGGAATATCCTTTGGCTGTAAAACGGGTTAATGAAGCATTGGAAAAATGCAGACAAGAAGGTTTGATTGGTGAAAACATTTTAAATAGTGGATTTTCATTCGAGCTTAAAATATTCGAAGGAGCCGGAGCATTTGTTTGTGGAGAAGAAACCGCATTAGTTGCTTCGATTGAAGGAAAAAGAGGGCTTCCAAGAATTCGACCACCTTTCCCATCCGAAAGTGGATTATGGGGAAAACCTACTTTGATAAATAACACCGAAACTTATTCTTTGATTTCATGGATAATGAAAAACGGTGCAGATGCTTTCAATAAAATAGGAACTGAAAACAGTAAAGGAACAAAGGTTTTTGCTCTGGCAGGAAAGATAAATCGTGGTGGTTTGATTGAAGTACCGATGGGAATCACAATCAGAAAGATAGTTGAAGAAATTGGTGGTGGAATTCCTAATGGAAAAGCATTTAAAGCAGTTCAGATTGGTGGTCCTTCCGGTGGTTGTATTCCTGCTTCACTTGCAGACACACCTATTGATTTTGGCTCATTAAGTGGAATTGGAGCAATGATGGGTTCCGGTGGCTTGGTGGTTTTGGATGAAACTGATTGTATGGTTGATATAGCCAGATATTTTCTTTCATTCACCCAGGACCAATCTTGCGGAAGATGTACTTATTGCAGAGTTGGAACAAAAAGAATGCTTGAGATTCTTGATAAGATTACAACAGGAAAAGCTGTTCCCGAAGATTTAGTAACTCTTGAAAATCTTTGCTACAGTGTTATAAAGGGTAGCATTTGTGGTTTAGGAAAATCAGCACCAAATCCTGTTTTATCAACATTAAAATATTTTAGAGAAGAATACGAAGCTCATATAAATGGGAAATGCCCAACTGGAAAATGTAAAAATTTAACAACATATTTCATTACAACTGACTGCATTGGCTGTACAAAATGCGCTCAAAATTGTCCATCAGATGCGATTATAGCAAAACCATATGAGCAGCAAAAGATTGATAGTGAAAAGTGCATAAAGTGCGATATTTGCAAACAAATTTGTCCGGTTGGGGCGGTTAAGACAAGATAGTATTTGCAAGAGAACTCTAAATATCAAAAAAACAAAAAACAAATGACAAATAAATTCCAAAATATAAATTTCAAAAATACAAACAGTTTGAAATGTGATAATTTGAAATTTTGAATATATTTATATTGGCAAATAATGCAGATTTTAATTATACCGAATTCGGTACAATTAATATAAAATTTTGAAAATAATTATGAAAAGTATAAATGTAAAGGAGCAAGCTGTTTCAATAATACAGATAAACAACGAAGATTATATCAGCATTACCGATATAGCACGATTTAAAAATTCTAAAGACCCCAAAGATGTTGTAAAGAATTGGCTAAGAAATAGAAGTACTATTGAGTTTATTGGATTATGGGAGAAAATTAATAACCCTGATTTTAAAGGGGTCGAATTCGACCCCCTTTTATTTGAAGCAGGAAGTAATAGTTTTACTCTTTCACCTTCAAAATGGATTGAAAAGACAAATGCTATTGGTATTCATAGCAAATTAGGAAGAGGTGGTGGAACATACGCTCAAAAAGATATCGCTTTTGAATTTGCATCGTGGGTAAGTGCAGAATTTAAACTGTATTTAATAAAAGAATTTCAACGATTAAAAGAAGATGAAAGCAATCGTTTAAAATTGGGATGGAACTTTCAAAGAACACTTGCCAAAGTAAATTATAAAATTCATACTGATGCCATAAAAGAAAATCTAATCCCACAACAACTAAGTTCTAAACAAATCTCTATTATTTATGCGAACGAAGCGGATGTGCTTAACATTGCACTATTTGGAAAAACTGCCAAACAATGGAGAGACGAAAATCCAAATGAAAAGGGAAATATACGGGATTTTGCTAGTATTCAACAACTGGTTGTATTATCAAATTTAGAAAGCATTAACGCAATGCTTATTCATCAAAATATATCTCAAAAGGAAAGATTAGTTCAATTAAATCAAATGGCAATTTCACAAATGAAATCGCTTGTTGAAAATAGTACAATAGATAAATTGGATAATACTGATTCTGAAAAATTAAACTAAGTTGACACAAAAGATAAAATGATTGAACTAAAAATAGATAACATAAAAGTGAAAGTTGCAAAAGGAACAACTGTTCTTCAGGCTGCTGAATCTATTGGGATTAAAATTCCGACTATGTGTTATTTGAAAGGCTATAGCAATCATCCATCTTGTATGATATGTGTTGTTAAGGATAATAAAACAAATAATCTTCAGCCAAGTTGTGCTTTATTGGCGGAGGAAGGGATGGAAATTATCAGCTCTGATGAAGATGTTATAAATTCCCGAAAAGAAGCATTAGAGCTGCTTCTCAGCGACCATGTTGGCGATTGCGAAGCTCCATGTACTATGTCTTGCCCTGCCAATATGGATATTCCATTAATGAATCGTTTAATTGCTAAAGGTGACTTCGCTGAAGCAATTAAAGTTGTTAAAGAAACTATTGCACTTCCTTTGGTTTTGGGATATATCTGTGCTGCTCCTTGCGAAAAAGCTTGCAGAAGAAAAGATGCTGACAAAGCAGTTTCAATTTGTGAACTTAAAAAGTTTGTTTCGTTAATTGATTCGAAAAATGAACAGGCTTACTACCCACCAAAGAAGAAGAGTTCAGGAAAGAAAGTAGCAATAATTGGAAGCGGTGCAGCAGGACTTTCAGCCGCATATTATTTATTGAAAGCAGGACATGATGTGATTTTGTTTGATAAAAATAAAAAAGCAGGTGGAAATCTTCGTTATGAAATTCCTGAAAATGAACTGCCACAATATATTCTGGATAAGGAAATTGAAATTATTAAAAATTTCGGTGCCGAGTTTATTCTTAATAAAAATATTACAAAAGAAATCTTTGAAACGGAAATTAAAAAGAAATTTGATGCAATTGTTTTAGCTGCTGGTGATTATCTAAAATCCGAAATCAGCACTTTTGGTTTTAATTCAACAAAAACAGGTGTTGGGTTTGAGAAAGAAACTTTTGAAGTTGATTCTGGAGTTTTTGCCTGTGGAAGTATTTTGAAAAACGAAAAAATGGCTATTCGTGTTGCGGCTCAGGGGAGATTAGTTGCTTTATCTGTTGATAGTTTTTTGAAAGGAAATAAACCTGAGCCACAGAAGAAAACTTTTAACTCAAAATTTGGCAAATTAAAAGAAGCAGAAGTTGAAGAATACTTAAAAGAAGCAAATAATACTCAAAGACTCGAACCAAAAATAAAACTTGATGGATTCACAGTTGAAGAAGCCAAGGAAGAAGCAAAACGTTGTATGCGTTGCGATTGTAGAAAAAAGGATAATTGTAAACTAAGAGACTTTTCAGATGAATATGAAGCAGACAGAAGAAAATTTCTATTTGGTGAAAGAAATAAACTAACAAAACAATTTAATCACGACACCGTTGTTTATGAAGCTGAGAAATGCATCCGCTGTGGGCTTTGTGTTGATATTTGCGAAAAAAGTGGAGAATTAGTTGGATTGGCTCAAATAGGAAGAGGCTTTGACGTTAGAATTCAAGTGCCATTTAGCTCTGAACTTAGCGAAGCATTAACACATGCTGCTAGATTGTGTGTTGAGGCTTGCCCGACTGGGGCGTTGGCTTTCAAAGGTGAAGGAGAAGGCTAAGGCGAAGGAATGGAGTAGGTAGTAGGCAAAGTAATAAGGCAAAAGAAGGGGTGAATGGGAGAAGGGGAGAGCGTGAGAATGAGATAATACAATTGGTGAATTTTAAAATATAAATTAGACAAAAGTATTTAAATACTAAATAACAAAGATGACAATTACTGATATTGAAAATGCAACCCTTGAAGCCATATACTGGTGGAATAGAGATGAAAGTTATTACAATAAATACTTTTCAAAACTTGACAAAATATATCAAGATAAACCTTTGCTTGATTTTTTCACTACTAAAATCTTTGAAGTTTTTTTAAGAGAATATTCAGTAAGACGCAATCTTTCTTCTGGTTTTGAAAGTGTGAGTCGTTTTATTGATGAATTATTTGAGAACAATTTTTATATTAATGTAATAAATGATGAATTAGAAATAATTGATGAATTAAGTGCTAAATTGAAAGTAAACAGAAAATCGACAAGTCGGAATACAAAATCCTTGCTTAGTAAAGTAGCCTTTTTAATTAATCCTCACAGTTTTTCACTTTATGACAGTCTTGCTAAGAAATCAATTTGGAAAATCAATAAGGATAAATATCCTTTAAAACAGAAAGAACTTGATAATTATATTGGTTTTATGAAACAAACTAAATTTCTTAGGGAAACCATTTCAGACAAAGATTTATTTATACACTCGAGAAAAATACTAAATGAATTTCAAGAAACAAACGCTTATACATTCTTTTCAAAACATAATAATGCATTTGAGATGAGAATTGTAGACAAATTTTTATGGCTCTTTGAACAAAACTCAAATGGCAGGGTATATCAAAATTCAGAATATACAAAATTGAATAAAATGAAATAGTGAGTGCAATATATATGAAGCAAAACAAGCAATGAACAATCCAGACGAACGAAGCAAGCTTCGCAAGAAACAAGAAACGAGCAACAAGAACATGAAAAACAATATTATACTAATAACACTTTTACTACTAATCGGATTCTCATCAGAATCCCAAAACAGCCGTTGTTGGCCTTCGTTTAGAGGAAATACTGCTTTGACCGGAACTACAAATGTTGAACTTCCAAAATCATTAGAACTGCTTTGGACTTTTAAAACAGGGGATGAAATAAAGTCTTCCCCGGTTTTTTGTAATAAAAATATTTATGTTGGCTCAAATAATGGGTTTGTTTATTCGCTATCTGATAAAGGAAAACTTAATTGGAAATTTAATGCAAAAAACTCAGTTGAAGCTCCGCCACTCTATCTAAACAACAGAATTTACTTTGGCTCTCTTGAAGGTAAATTATTTGCTATAAACGGCAAATCTGGAAAATTAATTTGGGAGTATAAAACTGAAGGTCAAATCTCAGGTTCAGCATCCTGGATTTATTCTCCTGATAAAAAAAGCAAAAGAATTGTCATCGGAAGCTATGACTTTTTCCTTCATTGTGTTGATGCTTCAACCGGAAAACTTATCTGGAAATATGAAACGGAAAATTATATAAACGGAGCTCCTGCAATTTATAAAGATTATGCGATTTTTGGTGGCTGTGATGGATTCCTTCATATGGTAAATATAAATACAGGAAAAGCATTAGATAAAATTGATATTGGAACTTATATTGCTTCTTCGCCTGCAATTTCAGGTGATATGGCATATTTTGGCAATTATGACGGTGAGTTTTTCTGTGTAGATTTGAAAAACAAAAAAATAGTTTGGAAAACGGAGGGAGCAGGTTCTTTTATAGCTTCGCCATCAATAAAAGGAGACAAAATAGTAATTGGTTCGCAAAATAGAAATGTTTATTGTTTTGATAAAGCATCAGGTAAAGAATTATGGAAGTTTAATACTTTGGGCAAAATTGATGCTTGTCCGGTAATAGCAGGGAATTCTGTAATTATTGCTTCCGGCGATGGAAGAATTTACAAACTTGACTTAAACACAGGCAAGAAAACCTGGTCATACGAAATTGGAAGTCCGATTTTCTCTACTCCGGCTGTTGTGAATAATATGATAATTGTTGGGGCGAAGGATGGAACACTATATTTTTTTGGTGTAAAGTAGAACAAAATAATAATCAATAAAGTCAAAAAAATATAGAAATCACAAATTACAAGCACCAAAAGACAAATAAACTCCTTATGAAATTCCAATTTTCGAAACAGTTTTGAACATTCTTTTATTGATATTTGGAATTTATTTGTCATTTGTTTTTTGTTTTTTGGAGCTTTGATTCAATATTTGTAGAAAGTCTAATAGATAAAAAAGAAGAATAGAAAAATGAAAATAATCAATATAGTCCCCGGTTTCGGAGGAACATTTTACTGCGGAAATTGTTTACGCGACAGCTCTTTTGTGAAGCATTTAAATAAGGCTGGTCATGAAGGAATAATACTGCCAATTTATCTGCCGCTTTCAATTACAGATGAAAATGAGATTTTGGGTGCTCCGGTTTTTTATGGTGCGATAAATATATATTTAAAGCAGAAATTCAAGCTTTTCCGGAAAATGCCTTCATGGATGAAGAAGTTCTTTAATTCTTCATTCTTTCTTAGATATGCAGCGAAAAAGGCAGGTTCAACAAGAGCAGATGGATTGGAAGAAATGACAATTTCAATGTTAAAGGGAGCTGAAGGAAACCAGAAAGAAGAGTTGGATGAACTAATTGCTTTTTTAGCTAAGGAAAAACCGGATATTGTTCATTTATCGAATGCTCTTTTGCTTGGTTTTGCTGATGAAATTAAAAACAGGCTAAATATTCCTGTTGTTTGTTCCCTTCAGGATGAAGATGTTTGGATTGACCCAATGACTGACGATTATCAAAAAATGCTTTGGGAATTATTAAGCGAAAAAGGAAAGTCAGTAAGTGCTTTTGTTAGTGTAAGTATATATTTCGCTTCCCTAATGAAATCGAAAATGAACATTTCTGATGAAAAGCTACACATAGTTCCAATTGGTGTTACTCCCGATTTATATGATGTGAAAATTCCCAATACAGAAATTCCAACTATTGCTTATTTGTCAAGGATGAACGAAGAAAATGGGTTTGGGATTTTAATTGATGCATTTATAGAATTAAAGGAAAATACTGATTTCAAAAATGCAAGATTAAAGTTAAATGGAGGAAATACAGGAGACGATAAGCGTTTCATCAATAAACAAATCAAAAAACTAAATAAAAAAGGATATTTCGATGATGTCGAATTCGATGATGATTATGAAATACCCGATTTAAAGGAGTTTTTCAAAGATGTGACAGTTTTATCAGTTCCTGTTTTAAAAGGAGAAGCTTTCGGTTTATATCAGCTTCAAGCTCTTGCCTCAGGAATTCCTATAGTTCAACCTGCTTTGGGTGCTTTCCCTGAAATTGTAGAATTGACAGAAGGAGGAGCTGTTTACTCGCCAAATACACCAGCAGTATTAGCAAAAAAATGGGCTGAAGTTTTCTCCGATGAAAAAGCTTTAAATTTGATGAGCAAAAATGGTAGAAAAGCAGTTGTTGAAAAATTTAACTCAGTAACTCTTACTCAAAAAATGATTGAAGTTTATAAGAAATGCATATAATTAAAAACCCTTCCAGAGTTTTAAACTCTGGAAGGGTTATAATCTAAATTTATGATAGTAGAATTAAAAAATATCTGTAAAACCTATGAAAATGAAAGTGGTGTTAAACGTGAAGTTCTAAATGAAATTTCACTAAACATTAAATCTTCAGATTCTATTGCTATTGTTGGACCTTCTGGTTGTGGTAAAAGTACTTTATTAAATATAATAGGAACTTTGGATTTGCCTACTTCCGGTACAGTTATATTCAAGGGAAATGAAGTCCAAAATCTTAGTGAAAATCAATTGGCTGAAATTCGAAATGAAAATATTGGATTTGTTTTTCAACAACATCACTTATTACCACAGCTTAATTTATTAGAAAATGTTTTGCTTCCTTTGATACCACTGAAAGATAAAAACAAAAAGAAAACAGCTCAAGCGAGAGCAATGGAATTACTCCAAAGTATTGGTTTAAAAGAAAAAATCCATCAACGCCCCGGACAAATGTCTGTCGGTGAATGCCAAAGAGCAGCCGTGGTAAGAGCTTTAATTAATCAACCCGATTTGATATTAGCTGATGAACCAACAGGCTCTCTCGACCAGGAATCAGCAGAACAAATGGGAAATCTTCTTTCCGAAATTCATAAAAAACAGAATGTTGCTTTGATTGTTGTAACTCACTCGATGGAATTAGCCAATAAAATGGATGCTGTATTTAAGTTGGTTAATGGACAGCTTGTGATAGTGAAGTGATTCTACTTGTTGCTGGTTGCTCGTTACTTGTTGCTGGTTGCTCGTTACTCGTGTCTTGTTGCTCGTTTCTCGTTGCTGGTTGTTACGTCATTCCGGCTCAATGGAAAAAATAGGGGGAGTATAGATTTAATATATTATATTTGAACTATGAACCAAGAAGAAATACTCAAGCATATCCTACCTAAAGAATTTGTTGAATATTTTGATTTAATAGGAATAGATTCATCCTTTG
>JAIPBB010000077.1 GCA_021739805.1 Saprospiraceae bacterium
GAGTCTTTCAGCTTTTTATCAACATCATTTAAAAGTGTTTCAAATCGGATATCTCTAAATGATGAAATGAAATCAAGAACTTTTAAAGTGTCATAAGAATCAAGAAATTTGTCATCAACTAAAGATTTTATTGAGAAAGATTGGTTGTTATTGTTAATGCAAACAAATGACTCCTGGGGTTGTTCAAGGAATTCTATTTTTATTGATTTTATATCTGAGAGTTTATATTTGAAAATGCCATGGTCTCTCCAGTCTTTTAATTGTGCAGAATATCTGCTTGACAGAAAGCCATTAAATCCCGGAAGATTCATTACATAAGGAGTTGATGAATTTTCCATTAGCATAAATGTTCCCATATTATCCTTTGTTGCATCACCAACATAATAAGTTTTAGTGAGTTTTTCGTGTGGAAAAAGTTTTATTCCAAGAAAATTAATTCTGTAAACATTTTGATAAATTTCAACTTTTGTAGCGATTGAAGCCATTCTCTTAATTACACTATTATGAGATACCAAAGGAACAGGTTTTTTAACTTCCAGGTTTAAAATGGTTTTTAAAAGAACTTCAACATTAGTTTGAATTGCCATATAATCTTTGTTGACCGTCCAACTTCCGTTTGTTTGCTTTTCGAGCAATGCTTCCCTGTTTTGTTTGTCAGCAATAAAAATTTTGGTAATATTCGATGTGTCAGAAACTGCAAAATTGCTTAAGTCGCTTTTATTTGTAGTATTGGTTTGCTTGAATATTAAAAATGCAGCTACAATTAAAAGAATAATTGTGATTATTATTGATAGCCTGTTTTTCTTCATTATTGCAATATTTATTTAATCTCTTTGATATTTTCGTTTTCTAATTATTAGTAAAACAATTCCTAAAATCGTGATAATTAAAATTGGAATTAAAGTGTTTAGTAATTGCCAAAATAATCTGTCAGTTGTTATTTTTGTTTTATCAAGCAATCTGATTTTTAGCTCTCTCGACCTTACTGAAATTAGTCCTGATTCATCACAAAGATAATTAACGGCATTTAAAATAAAATCGTTGTTTCCGTATTCTGTACCTGAATATTTGTCAATACCCAAAGGGTAGGGGCGTGCCTTTCCCTCATCCCAATGAATTTGATTTTTAATTATATCACCATCAGAAATGACTATCATTTTTGATGGTTTATCAATTTCAAGAAAACCTATGCTTTCCTCCTCTTTTGCTTCAGGAGCAATTCGGTTTTTGAAAACTGATTCAAATTTTCCTTCCAAAAGAACTGCTACCGGATTATAAGGATTTCTGAATGATTGCTCAATATTTTTCTCTCTTATAATTTCTAAACTAATTCTTGCCGGTGTATTAATAGTTTTTGAATATTCAGATGACGAAAGCAAAACTGTTTTTTTAATTCCTTTTGTGCCAACTGTGTCAATACTACTGATAAACTCGGTTTTAATTGCATTTAAATTAGCCACAACCGGATGCGATAGCAATGGAAATATTACTGGAGAATAATACCATGGAAAAAACTTGAATTTTGGTTGACTTCCATAAGGTTGTGTGTTTAAAGGAATGCCAACGCAGCTCATATCTAAAATCAAATCAGTGTTTAGCCTAACTCCATACTTAAATAATTGGTCTTCTAAATTCAATCTTTTAGCAAATCCATATGTTTCTCCTTTAAATTGTAAACTATCCATGCTTGCAAAAACAGGGTCAATCAACCATAGTGAGCTTCCGCCTCTTATTATAAACTGGTCAATAATAAATTTATCTTTTTCACTAAAAATTGAGTCAGGTTTAGCTATAATAATTGCTTTGTATTTATTGATGATTACCGTTCCGCCGGAATCTAGTTCCCGATGTGTTGTTAAGCTTTGAATTTGTTCGTTCAACCTTACATCTTCAACATTATAATATTCAGAAAGTGATGCTTTGATTGAAGCTATATGTATTCCTGAAAGTTCACCATGTCCCTGGATAAAAGCAATTTTTGGTTTTTGCTTAATGGTGAGTTTTTTTATAACATTAGCAATATTAAACTCCATTGCCTGAACTGAACTGTTGATTTGTGCCTCCGGCGGAACACCCATTTGAGATATTAAAAGCTGTAAGGGGAGTTCTTTAGATTTATAAGAAACCAAAGCTCCCGGAAAAATTACCTGTTGCGATTGAACATCATTTTTATCGGATTGAACTGTTGTCGGTTGCAATCCTTTTCCCATTAATTGTTGATATAATCCGGTTCTAATACTTTTGTCTTCACTTTCTGAAGGATTAATAAATTCGTACTGGATATTTTTGTTGTAAGCCCTGAATTCATCAAGCATTTCTTTGGTTTCATTTCTTAGTTTTTTAAAACCGGCAGGAAAATCACCATCGAGATAAACTTTGAAATAAACAATATCATCAAGTTCTTTAACTAAAGTTTTAGTGGCTTTCGAAAGAGTGTATCTTTTTTCTGATGTAAGGTCGAAACGGGTAAAGAAAAAGGATGCAATAATATTGATAGAAATAATAATAATCAGCCCTAAAGCCAACTGAGTTATATTTTGTCGTTTTATGTTTTTCTTTTTGTTTGACATTATGTTTAATTTATTGCCAGTTTCTGCTTTGTAATGACATCTTTGTTAATATGGTAAAAAGGGCAATTACGCTTAAAAAATAAATAATATCCCTAGTGTCGATAACGCCTCTGCTCATCGAGATATAATGTTCATTTATCCCTAATGTTTTAATTAAAAGGTCAATGCTGCCAAATAAATCTAAGGAGAAAATAAAATCAAATCCTATATAGACAAATCCACATAAAAACACTGAAACAATAAAAGATATTATTTGGTTGTCAGTTATTGATGATGAAAACAAACCTATTGAAACAAATGCTGCACTAAGAAAAAATAATCCTATATATGAACCCCATGTTCCTCCTATGTCGATATTGCCAACCGGAAATCCAAGTTTGTAAACCGTGAAAAAGAAAAATAAAGTTGGAATAAGGGATAAAATAACCAATACAATTCCGGCAATAAACTTCGAAAATATTATTTGTAAATCAGATATTGGTTTGGTAACTAAAAGTTCAATAGTTCCGCTTTTCTTTTCATCAGAAAACGACCGCATTGTGATTGCAGGAATTAAAAATAAAAAAACGAAAGGAGCTAAGATGAAAAGTCCGTCAATACTGGCATAGCCATAATCAAGTATGTTGAACTCTATAGGGAAAACCCAAAGAAAAAGGCTGTTAATCAATAGAAAAATTATGATTACTATATAACCAATCAGCGAACTTAGAAAACTATTAATTTCCTTTTTGATTAAGGTCAACATATTTTATTACGTAAATTTTTAAATCAGGTGGTAAAAATAATTAAATTTTATGGATTGAAGTGAAATGAAAAATGATATTTGAAATGAATTATTCTTCATCAAATTCAATTCGAATAATATCGTCATTCTTTAAACCAAGAAGACTTCCTGCATTACCCTGATTAATTGCAATTTCAAGATAGCCATTTGAGCCGAATAGTGCAAGCATTTCGCCAAGTGGTACATCTTGATAAGATTTTGAGATAGTGTTTATTTCGTATTCTCTTATTTTTATAATGATTGAAAACTTTCGACCTTTCCCGATTTCTTTAAATAAATCCTCAGTCACATTAATAATTACATTTTCATAACCATCAACATAAATTACTTTGCCTTTAATAATATTCTTTTCAACCACAGGATTAAACGACATCTTCCTTAGAAGAGCATCTTTAGGGCTTCCAAGCTCATTGAAATCTTTGCCTTCTGCCAGATGGACTGCTGCTTTTACAAAAATATCACGGGTTGAAAATGTGAAATAATCTGAATCCTGATAAATTTCCAATTCAATTATTTTTTCAGGTTTTTCGTCAAAAATTAAAGAAAAAATTCCATTATCGGCACCAATAAAATAATGACCATTTTGAAAAATTGCAATGTGAGGTGATTCAATTGAAGCATCTGTGTTAACGCTAACGATATGAATACTACCTTCAGGAAAACTTTTATAAGTATTTCTAATAATAAAGGAAGCCTGGTGAATATTAAAAGGAGGAATCTGGTGTGTAATGTCAATTATTTTAGCATCAGGAAGTTTTGTTAAAATACTTCCTTTAACAACACCTAAATAATGGTCTTTCGTTCCCCAATCAGAAGTTAATGTAATAATTGACATTCTTTTTTTTATAATTATTTTTGTCCTGAGAAAATTAAAATTTGAACAATCAAAATTAACAATTATAAATAAACTCTAAGGTTTTTTTTAATAATTTTGATTATTCAAAAAATCAGAAATGGTTTTTAATCTTAAATATTTTTAATGAACGAAAAAAGCTTCGAAATTAATGATTTAAATCCCCTGGATTTCTTCGGTGTAAATGATGTTAATATTGAATCAATACGAAAGTTTTTCCCAAAACTCAAAATTATTGCAAGAGGCAATATCGTAAAAGCTGTTGGTGATGATGAAGAGTTAATGCATTTTGAAAATAAATACCATTATTTAATCCTTCATTGCGAAAAATTTGGAAAGTTAAATTCATCTGATATTAAAATGATTTTAAATTCAAAAGACAAAGAAATAAAGGAGTCATTAAATAATCAGGAAGATGTACTGGTTCATGGAACAGGCGGGAAGCTAATAAGGGCTTTAACAGTTAACCAGCGCAAAATGGTCGAAAGCTGTTACGAAAACGATTTAGTTTTTGCTATTGGGCCGGCGGGAACCGGAAAAACTTACACTGCTGTTGCAATAGCTGTAAAGGCTTTAAAAAACAGAGAAGTAAAACGAATTGTTTTGACCAGGCCGGCAGTTGAAGCTGGTGAGAATTTAGGATTTCTTCCCGGTGATTTAAGGGATAAACTTGACCCTTATCTTCAGCCAATTTATGATGCTCTTCGGGATATGTTGCCACATCAAAAACTTTTATCTTATCTTGAAGAAGGTACTATTGAAATAGCACCTTTGGCATTTATGCGGGGAAGAACATTAAACAATGCATTTGTGATTCTTGATGAAGCTCAAAATACAACAAATATGCAATTGAAGATGTTTCTAACCAGGATGGGGAAATCTGCAAAATTTGTTGTTACAGGAGATATTACTCAAATTGATTTGCCAAAACATCAATCATCAGGATTGGTTCAATCAAAACAACTTTTAGAAGGAATTAAAGGAATTGAATTTGTAATGCTTGATGAAAGGGATGTCGTTAGGCATCAATTAGTGACTAAAATTATTAAAGCTTATGATTCAATATCACGAAAATGAAAATATAAATAATAGAAAATAAACTAATTACAAAAATTAAAACAAATGAACACAATTGTAGAAACTAATTTTAATCTTCCGGGACTAAAAGAGATTTATAAAGGTAAAGTAAGAGATGTGTATAAATTGGAAAATGATTTAATGATAATGATTGCATCTGATAGAATTTCAGCTTTTGATGTTGTATTACCAAAAGCTATTCCTTATAAAGGGCAGGTTTTAAATCAGATTGCTGCAAAATTCCTTGATTTAACAGAAGATATTGTTCCAAACTGGAAAATTGCTACCCCAGATCCGATGGTAACTATAGGTCATTATTGTGAAACCTTTCCTGTGGAAATGATAATTAGAGGTTATTTGACCGGAAGCTCATGGAGAACTTATAAAAAAGGTATTAGAGAAATTTGCGGCGTGCCAATTCCTGACGGAATGAAAGAACATGAAAGATTTCCAAAACC
Source organism: Saprospiraceae bacterium (assembly GCA_021739805.1). The sequence continues at coordinate 5,743 of JAIPBB010000077.1, forward strand.
AATTATCACTCCTACAACAAAAGCGGAACAAGGCGAACATGATGAAGATATTTCAAAGGATGAAATAATTAAAAATGGTTTAGTGTCAAAAGAAGACTATGAGCTTTTAGAAAAATACAGTTTGGAACTCTTTCAAAGAGGAACTGAAATTGCAAATGAAAAAGGTCTGATTTTAGTTGACACAAAATATGAATTTGGAAAAAAAGACGGAAAGATATTTTTGATTGATGAGATTCATACTCCTGATTCATCACGATATTTTTATAAAGATGGTTATGAGGAAAGACAAGCATCGGGAGAAGGGCAAAAGCAACTCTCAAAGGAATTTGTCAGAGAATGGTTAATGGAAAATAATTTTCAGGGTCAAGAAGGGCAAAGTCTTCCATCTATTCCTGATGATTTCGTAAACCTGGTTTCAAATAGGTATATAGAATTATATGAGAAAATCACCGGCGAGAGATTTGAAAAAAATGATGTCAGCAATGTTTTATCCCGGGTTGAAAACAATATTCAAAAATTCTTAAAAGCTTATAATAAATAATGTGCTTATTGATGCGAGTTTAAATTTGCAAAATATTTTTTAAAGCTTAAAATCCATACAAATAGGATGTTTCGATGGTTTTGTTAAAACTTTTTTTAAAAAAATATCAAAAAACACTTGACAAATAAATTTAAATTATTACTTTTGACCGACCGTTCAATCAAAAAAATGAGAAAACGGTATTTTTTTGAAACAATAACTGACTGACCGTTCAACCAAAAATATTTACTAAAATGCCAAAGACTGAAGAGCAATTCGAAGAAATTAGAAGAGACAGGAGAGAGTTAATAATGAATACTGCATTGAAACTCTTTGCCGATAATGGGTATTTTCATGTATCGATAAGTCAAATTGCTGACGAAGCTAAAATTTCAAAGGGTTTATTGTATAATTATTTTGACAGCAAGGAAGATTTACTTAAAGCTACTCTTTATAAAGGAGTTGAAGACATAACTGAAAATTTTGACCCAAATCATGATGGAGTTCTGGAGCATGATGAACTTATAGGTTATATTAATACAGTTTGCGAAATTCTAAAAAGCAATCTTGATTTCTGGAGACTTTTCTTTTATGTGGTGCGACAACCAAGAATTATGGAGTTGATTGAACCAAGAATTCAAGAATTAGGTAAGACAATGATTCATATGCTCTACAATTATTTTGAAAAAAGGGGATATAAAGATCCGGGAGTTGAAACACACTTTTTTACATCCATAATGAAAGGTGTTGGGATAATGTTTTTAAACGACCCTGAAAATTATCCTATTAAAGAAGTAAAAGAAAAATTATTAAAAATGTATGATAAATAAAATCTAAACAGATGAAAAAGTTTTTAATTGCAATAGTTGTTTTATTCGGAGTATTAATAGTAAATAGTATTGAAGCTCAGGAATTAACAGCATTAGAAATTATCACAAAAGCTGACAATAAAAATCGTGGAGAAACCAGTGAGGGCGTTATGACTATGACAATAGTTCGTCCGGGTTGGAGTAGAAGTGTGTCAATGAAAGCATGGTCGAAGGGGGATGATTATTTTCTTCTTTATATAACAGCACCGGCAAAGGAAAAAGGTCAGGTTTTTCTAAAAAGAGAAAAAGAAATGTGGAATTGGGTTCCAACAATTGAAAGAATGATTAAAATTCCTCCGTCAATGATGATGCAATCGTGGATGGGCTCTGATTTTACTAATGATGATTTGGTTAAACAATCATCATTAATTGTTGACTACAATCATAAGCTGCTTGGAAAAGAGATTCTACGTGATAAAGAATGTTATAAAATTGAGCTTATACCAAAACCTGATGCAGCTGTTGTTTGGGGTAAAATTATCACTTATGTAACTGTGGATGGTTTCGATTTTTGGACAAGTAAATATTATGATGAAGATAATTATCTTGTAAATACTGACAATGCTTATAATCTAAAAAAGATGGGAGACAGAATAATCCCAACTAAAATTGAAATGATTCCTGCTGACAAAAAGGGACAAAAAACAATACTTGAAATAAACTCAATGACTTTTAATAAACCAATTAGTGATGAGTTTTTTTCACAACAGAATATGAAAAGAGTCAGGTGATTTGAAAGGGAAGGTGTGAGCTTGAGAATGGGAGAATGGGTGAATGGGTGAGCATGTGAGCGTGAGATTGGGTGAAGGGGTGAGCTTGAGAATGGGGAGAAAGGGTGATGGGGAGAGAATCCGCAAATGGGAGGTTTTAAAGACAAAAGAAAAAAATATTTTCAAATTAGCACTTTAGTGCGAAATATTTGTAGAAAAAACAATCACGAAGAAAAAATAAGTGCCGTAGGTACGAAATATTATTCAATGATTATTAATGATTATAAAAATTCAAATATCTAAATTCTAAACAAACTCACAATGATATAAATTCAAAATTCAAAACATTATGAAGAAGTAAAATAGGACAGGTTCAAAACATTAGTAAATTGAAATTTCGATATTGTTTAGAGTTTAGAAATTAGTGCTTAGAGTTTAGAAATTAGTGCTTAGAGTTTTACAAACAAAAAGAGATTAAATTGATATTAGCTTAAAACTTAATTATATGAAGAAAATCTTAGAAATTGCCTGGCGGAATATGTGGCGGAATAAGCGAAGAACATTGATTACTGGAGCATCAATATTTTTTGCTGTTTTCTTTGCAGTAGTAATGCGTTCTTATCAGCTTGGCACATACGAACATATGATTCATCAGGCTATTGAATCATATTCAGGATATATTCAAATACAAGACAAAGAGTATGTTGATGATCCCAATCTTGATAATAGTATTGTTTATGACAATAAAATAATTTCAAAATTAAATAGTGTAGAAAATGTTAAAGTTGCTGTTCCCAGAGTTGAAACCTTTTCATTAGCAGCTTATGGCATTCAGACAAAAGGAGTTTTAGTTTGTGGAATTGACCCCATTAAAGAAAAAGATTTATCAAATCCCGAAATCAGAATTGTGAAATACAGATTTGATTCAACAATAGTTAAAAAGATTTTAAAAGAAATTGATGTTCCTGAAAAACAAGTTGAATTACTAAAAGAAAATCAAAATCAATCTTATAGTTCAATAGCCGGTATTTCACTTGATTTAGATTTAAATGACGAACTTGAGAAAAAACTTATACCTACTATTATTAAATATTCAAAATTTAATGGCAATTATTTGAAAGAAGATGATGATGGTGTTTTAGTTTCAGATAGACTTTCCAAATTTTTAAAGGTAACTGTCGGTGATACAATTGTATTATTAGGTTCGGGATATCATGGAAGTAGTGCTGCAGGTCTGTTTCCAGTCAGAGGGATTGTGAAAATTCTGTCTCCTGAACTTGATAATAAGCTTGTATATATAACTCTAAAACAATCTCAGGAATTTCTAAGTTTAGAAAACAGAATTACATCATTAAATATCAACTTGCATGATCCTGATTTGATGATAGAATCTCAGAACAATGTAATCAATAGTATTAATTCTGAGCAATTAAAAGTAATAAACTGGGAAGAATTTAATCCAACTCTAAAACAACAAATTGAAGGTGATAGTGTTGGCGGAGTTATTTTTATTGGCATTCTTTATTTTATTGTTCTTTTTGGAATTTTTGGGACAGTAGTTATGATGTTGGCAGAGCGTAAGCGGGAATTAGGTGTGATGGTTGCAATTGGTATGTCGAAAGCAAAACTAAGTCTCGTTTTAATTATTGAAATGTTATTTCTTGGTTTCACTGGAATGATAAGCGGTTTAATCGCATGTATCCCGTTTATAATTCTTGGACAAAAATATCCGTTACGATTTACAGGAGAGTTAGCTAAAATGTATGAGGATATGGGATTTGACCCGGTTATGCCATTGGCAGGTTTTGACCAATACTTTTATATGCAAGGTGTAATAATTATGCTAATGGTTTTAATAGCTTGTTATATTCCGTTAAGAAGCGTTCGCAAAATGAAAGTAATAAATTCGTTGCGGGCGTAAAGATTATTTTGAAAACTTTAAAATTATTAATTAGAAAACAATAAAATTATGATCTGGAAAATAGCATGGAAGAATGTTTGGCGCAATAAATCAAGAAGCATGATTGTTATTGGTGCCGTAACTTTAGGCACAGTTTCGGGTGTATTTGTTGCCGGATTGATGAAAGGTTGGGTTGACCAAAGAGTACGTTCTGCAATTTATACTGAGGTTTCACATATTAAAATTCAGAATCCTGAATATTTAAATAATGAGGAATTAAAATATACAATTCCAAATTACCCGGAAATTTCTGATTATCTTAATAATTCTAAAGAAGTTAAAGCATGGACAAAGCATACGAAGATAGTATCTATGGCTAGTACAGCCAGAGGGAATACAGCGCTAACTTTAAAAGGAATTATTCCTTCCGAAGAAAATATAGTTTCAGATATTAAGGACTATATTGTTGAGGGTGGAGGTGATTTTTTCGAATCTGATTTTAAGAACCCTATCGTAATTAGTGAAAAAACTGCTGACCAATTACGATTGATAAATTACATTATTACTCAAGAAATCATTGATAGTATTGAAAGTGTTAGTGATAATAAAGATTTTGTAACACGATTAACTACAATAAAAGATGAAAGATTTATTACTGAGAAACAGTTTAAATCAAAGTTAGAAGAAATTCTTACAAAAGCTGATATAAAAAACTTTGGTGCATTAATATTTAGATTGGCTAAGCAATACAAATTAAAATCAACAATTACCTTCACTTTTACTAAAGTGAATGGTGAGATAACATATCATCCATTTAAGATATGTGGCATTTATAAAACTGCAAATAATGCTTTCGACCAGTTTAATGCATTTGTTAAAGAAGATGATATTATTTCTGCTGCTGGCTTTAAACCAAATGATTATCATGAAATAACTATAATATTAAATGATGATGAAAATAATCTTAAACCATTTAGTGAAGATTTAAAATCAAAATTTGGTTTTGCTAGTGTTATGACCTGGAAAAAATTGGCACCCGATGCAGGAATGATGGCGGATTTTATGATATTTTATTATTATATAATTATGGGGGTAATATTTTTTGCTTTAGCTTTTGGAATAATAAATACAATGTTGATGGCGATTCTGGAGAGAGTAAAGGAGTTAGGAATGCTAATGGCTGTGGGAATGAACAAAAAACGTGTGTTTAATATGATAATGCTAGAAACAGTATTTTTAACCCTTGTTGGAAGTATAATTGGAATGATAATAGGCGGTTCATTGATTTTGATTTTTGGACAAACCGGGCTTAATTTTGCCTCAGTTCAGGAAGGTTTTGAAGCATTTGGCTGGTCGGCAATGGTTTATCCAAGTCTGGAGTTAAGCTTCTTTTTTGGGGTGACAATAATGGTAATTATAATTGGAATACTGTCATCAATTGTTCCGGCACGAAAGGCACTAAAACTTAATCCGGTCGAATCAATCAGAGCCGAATAAAATGTTATTAATGATTTAATTTGAAATATATAAAAATATCGATATGAATATAATAGAAATTAAGAATTTGCATAAAATTTATGACGAGGATACTAATCCTGTTCATGCGGTTAATGGAATTGACCTAAGCTTTAAAGAAGGCGAATTTGCAGCAATAGTTGGTCCTTCCGGTTCAGGGAAAACTACTTTTTTAAATATTATTGGAGGTCTGGATGATGCGACGGAAGGTGAAGTTATTATCGAAGGTGTAAATATTGGTTCGCTAACTTCAAAGCAAAGAACAGATTTTCGTATGAATCATATTGGCTTTGTTTTCCAGGCATATAATCTTATTCCTGTGTTAACGGCAAAGGAAAATATAGAGTTCATTATGCAATTACAGGGAAGACCTAAAGCCGAAAGGGAAAGCCGAACTGCTGAACTTATGAAGGCTGTTGGAATGGAAGACAAGCTTAATGTACGTCCAAATAAACTTTCGGGTGGGCAGCAACAAAGAGTTGCAGTGGCAAGGGCATTGGCATCGAAGCCAAAATTCATTCTTGCAGATGAACCAACTGCAAACCTTGATTCTAAGTCAACTGAGAATTTATTGAACATTATGGAAAAACTAAATAGAGAAGAAAATATAACATTCATTTTCTCAACTCACGATGCAAGGGTGGTGAAAAAAGCAAGAAGAGTTATCACGGTTGAGGATGGGAAGGTGAAGAATGATGAGTGGAAGTAGGTTTTAGGTGAAGGCTAAGGTGAAGGGGAGAAGGGGTGAGCGTGAGAGCATGAGAGCGTGAGATGGGGTGAAAGGGAGAATGGGTTATCTTGTCCTGAAATAAGTTTACAAAAAATGTAAACAAAAATCAGTACGAGTCAGGTGATGGGGTGAGTTTGAATAGTAATAGTCAGACCGAGTGCCACGCTATGATGAAATAGAAAATATAGTGCAACTTAACAGCGTGGCGTATCGAGGAATGACGGAGGCAAGTAGGTAGTTGGCAAATTGAGCATGAGATCGGGTGAAGGGGAGAATAGGTGAATGGGAGAGCAAGAGAGCGGAAAATTCAAAGCGTCATTGCGAAGAAGGAACGACTGAAGCAATCCCTTGAAAGAAGTGCCGCTTCGATTAGAAACAGATTGCTTCGCTTCACCCGCAATGACAGAGGCAACGAGTAACGAGCAACGAGCAACGAGAAACAAGCAACGAGAAACAAGAAACAAGCAACAATAAATGAATTATCGAATAATGAACATTAAAAAAATATTCATACTGATATTTGTTCTTATCACAATGTCAACTAATGCTCAGGAAAAGGAGAAAAAATGGACTTTGAATGGCTATGTAAAGGATATGCAGACGGCTTGGGTTGATACTGCCAGTAATTTAATTACTGACAATTTAATTCATAATCGTTTGAATTTTAAGTGGTATCCAAATGATAAATTCAACTTTACTCTCGAAGCCAGAAATCGTTTAATGTGGGGAACAATCACTAATTTAATTCCTAATTATGATTCAATTTTGAATATCGACAGAGGATTTCTTGATTTATCCGAAACAGTTTTAAGTAGTGATGCAGCATTACTTCATACAATGGTTGACCGACTTTATTTTGATTATACTAATGGAAATTTAAATGTAAGATTAGGAAGACAACGAATAAACTGGGGAATCGACCTGGTGTGGAATCCAAATGATGTTTTTAATTCCTTTTCTTATTTTGATTTTGATTATGAAGAACGCCCGGGTACTGATGCCCTAAAAGTTCAATATTACACCGGAATGACATCTTCAATGGAATTTGTTTATAAAATTGATGATGATATTGATAAAATGGCTTTTGCAGGAATGTATAAGTTTAATAAATGGGGTTATGATTTTCAGTTTTTAAGTGGATTGGTTCAAAAAGATATTGTTGCAGGAACCGGATTTTCAGGACATATCAAAGGTGCAGGATTAAATGGAGAAGCTACTTATTTCCATCCAAAAGAAAATATTAGCGATACAAACGGAATTCTTGTGGCTGGAATTTCAGCAAATTATTCTCTAAAAAATGGTTTAATGTTTAATGCCGGAATGTTGTATAATAGCAATGGAACAACAGGAAATGCAGGCGGAACTAATATTTTAATGAATAGTGAGCTTTCTGCAAAAAGACTTACAAATGCCAGAATTTCAACTGTAGCAAGCCTTTCTTATCCAATAACACCATTGTTTGGTGGAAGTTTTGCCATTATGTATAACCCAAATGACAAATCAGCTTTTGTAGGACCAACATTCACTTATTCCTTAGCAAATAATGTTGAATTTATGACAAGTGCCCAAATATTCACCGGAAAAGATGCTACTGAATTTGGAGACTATGGCGAAATTTTCTTTATAAGATTTAGGTATAGCTTTTAGAGAAGTTTGGAGTGCCTGGAGTGCTTTGGTTATTACAATGTAGCAATTTAACGATAAAGAATTTAACCATAAAAGAATTAAAAGGACATAAAAGTTTGTTTAAAATCAACAATTTAACAATTTAACAATCGAGCAATGGAACAATTCAACAATTGAACAATTATAACAATTTAACAATAACCTTGTACCTTTCCCTTCTCCTTCGCCTAAGCCTACGCCTTTCTTTAAAAATTTCCATCAAAGCTTCCACAATCTTAATATCTTTGCCGCATGAATTATCTGATAGCAGAAAACCTTACTAAATCATATGGCGAAAAGCTATTGTTTGAAAATATTACTTTCGGAATTGACCGAGGACAAAAGATTGCTTTGATTGCTAAAAACGGAGCAGGAAAGACAAGTCTTTTAAATATTCTTACAAGAAAAGATATTCCTGATTCAGGTGAGGTAATTGTCAGGAAAGAGATTAAAGTTACCTATCTTGAGCAAAATCCTGAGTTTGAAATTGGTTTAACCGTAGTTCAGGTTTTGTTTAATTCAGAAAATAAATTTATCAAAACAATTCGTGAATATACTGAATGCTTGTTGGCAATCGAATTAGATAATAATAAAGAAAATCAACGAAATCTTGATGAAGCAAATCTTAAAATGGATGCCATGGAAGCATGGGATTATGAAAGGAAAGTTAAAGAAATACTGTCAAGACTGAAAATAGAGAACATCAACCAAAAGTTGTCGGAGCTTTCAGGAGGTCAGAAAAAGAAAATAGCTTTAGCAAGGGCAATGATTGAAGATGTTGATTTATTGATTCTTGATGAACCTACAAATCATCTAGATATCGAAATGATTGAATGGCTCGAAGATTATCTTTCTAAGTCAAAACTTAGTTTGCTTTTGGTAACTCACGATAGATATTTTCTCGATACAGTTTGTGATGAAATTCTTGAGTTGGACAATCAATCCATTTATCGATATAAAGGAAACTATTCTTATTTTATTGAGAAGAAGGCAGAGCGTGAAGCTATTGAAGCATCTGAAGTTGAAAAAGCAAAGAATACTTACAGAAAAGAATTAGAATGGATGAGACGTATGCCGAAAGCTCGTGCAACTAAGGCAAAATCAAGAATTGATTCATTTTATGAACTTGAAAAAACAGCTAAAAAACGCTTTGATGAAGGTGGCCCGGCTCTTAATGTAAAAATTGAAAGAATTGGTAAGAAGATTCTTGAGATAAATAATATTTTCAAAAGTTTTGATGACTTTAAAATACTAGAAGATTTCACCTACACTTTCAAAAGGGGAGAGAGAATAGGAGTTGTCGGACCAAATGGCGTCGGGAAATCCACTTTGTTTAATATGATAATGGGCAATGAAAGAGTTGATGATGGGAATATCATTGCCGGTCAAACCGTTAAATTTGGTTATTATTCACAGGGAGGATTACAACCGGATGGAGATAAAAGAGTTATTGATATTGTTAAAGAAATAGCTGAGGAAATTCCAATACATAAAGGTACTATTTCTGCATCACAATTTTTATTTCATTTTGGATTTGAGCATACAACTCAGTATAATTATTTTTCAAATTTAAGCGGTGGCGAAAGACGAAGATTATTCTTGTTAATGACTTTAATGAGAAATCCTAATTTCCTGATTCTTGATGAACCAACCAATGACCTTGATATTTACACTTTAAATTTACTTGAAGAATTTCTTGGGAATTTTCAGGGATGCATGCTGATTGCTTCTCACGATAGGTTTTTTCTTGATAAGCTTGTTGATCATATTTTTGTATTCGAAGGAAACGGTAAAATTAAAGATTACCATAGCAACTACACTGAATACCGTGAACAGAAGCTAATCGATGATAAAAAAATCAGGAGAGTTCAAAAACAAGAAAACCCTAAACAGGAAAAGCCCAAATCAGTATCATCGAAACCAACATACAAACAAGTAAAGGAATATGAATCACTTGAAAAGGAGCTTGAAGAACTTGAATATGAAAAGGAACACTTAATGACAAAAATGAATAGCGGAGTTTCTGACTCTAAAAAACTCCAGGACTGGTCGATTCGAATTGCTGAAATAATAAAACTTCTTGATGAAAAATCTGACCGCTGGTTGGAATTGAGTGAGTTGATGTAATGCTATAATGCTATAATGCTATAATGCGATAATGGTGTAATGCGATAATGACTTTAAACAAGGCAGATTTTAAAAAATGTGGCAAAAATTCATAGAGTGGCTCGAATCAAATATGCAATCATGCTTTTATAGAAGGTATTTTGGTATTGAGTGTCCCGGATGTGGCATGCAAAGAGCTTTTGTTGAATTATTAAAAGGAAATTTATTACAAAGCCTTAAAATCTACCCTGCATTGCTTCCAACTATTTTTTTGTTTTTTTATCTCATTTTACATTTAGTCTATAAATATAAAAATGGTGCTTTTGTTTTAAAAATTTCTTTTATATTTACGGTGTCATTAATGGTAATAAATTATATTTTGAAAGTAATATTTGTTCTAAGTAATCAATAAATTGAAATTATGGAAAATCAAGAAATTATTGATCAGAATTTGTACAATTCGAACCATCAGATAACATTGCCTAATTCAGTGGGAGTGTTAGTTTTAGGAATTTGTTCAATTGCTTTATGTTCGTGTAATATCATAGGTGTTGCCTTGGGCATTATTGCACTTGTTTTGGCAAGTAAAGCAAATTCACTTTATAAAGAAAACCCTCAAAGTTATACTATCGCTTCATTTAAAAATATGAATGCCGGTAGAATCTGTGCAATTATAGGTACGGTAGTTTCAGGTTTGTATTTTGTTTTTTGGATAATTTATATAATATTTTTTGCAACTGTATTTACTGCTTTACCATGGCAGATGTATAATTATTAAAAAATAAATTAAAAAGATTACTCCTAGGGCTTTTGCCCTTTTTTTCTACATTCGAAAGGCTTTCGAATGTGAATTTTAGATTTCAACATTATTATATTTCGTATCTTTGATATAATTAAATCAGAAAGTCATGAAAGTATTATCAATAGAACAAATTAGGGAAGCAGATAAATATACAATTGAAAATGAACCAATCGAATCAATCAACCTGATGGAAAGAGCGGGTGAAAATTGCTTTAATTGCTTGTGTGAAAAAATTGAAATAAAAGTATCTGTAAAAGTTTTTGTAGGTCTTGGAAACAATGGCGGTGATGGATTGGTTATTGCGAGATTATTGTCAGAAAAAGGATATAATGTTCAAGTATTTGTTATTAGATATAGCCATAAATCATCCAATGATTTTCAGATTAATTATGAAAGATTATCTAAGATTAAAGAAGTAGAAATCATTGAATTAAATCCAGAAGATTCATTCCCTTTTATTAAAGAAAATGATGTAATAATTGATGCAATTTTTGGTTCGGGCTTAACAAAACCAATAAGTGGATTTATTGGAGATATAATCCAATACATTAATAATAGTAATGCATTTATTATTTCTATCGATATTCCATCAGGATTATTTGCCGATAAACCTATAAGTGAAAAAGATGGAGCCATAATTCATGCTGATTTTACTTTATCCCTTCAATTTCCTAAGCTAGCGATGCTTTTTCCTGAGAACGATAGATTTGTTGGTGATTGGTATGTGATACCAATTGGATTGCATACTGAGTTTATTGCTCAGACAAAAACACAAAATTATCTCGTTGAAGAATGTGATATAGTGCCATTATTAAAAGTAAGAGATAAATTTGAGCATAAAGGAAATTTCGGTCATGCATTGTTGATTAGTGGAAGTTATGGAAAAATTGGGGCTTCTGTGCTCGCATCGAAAGCATGTTTAAGAACGGGTGTTGGTCTGTTAACAACACATATTCCAAAAAGTGGATATAAAATAATTCAAACTGCCACCCCAGAAACTATGGTTAGTATTGATGAAGATAAAAACTGTTTTACAGGAATTGAAAATATTTCAGAATTTAATGCAATTGGAATTGGACCCGGTCTTGGAATGGATGAGAAATCTCAAAAAGCGATGAAACTTCTAATTCAAAATACGGCTTGTCCTATGGTTTTTGATGCTGATGCAATTAATATTCTCGGAGAAAATAAAACATGGTTAGCTTTTTTGCCTAAAGGAAGTATTCTGACTCCACATCCAAAAGAATTTGAAAGAATAGCTTTCAAAACTGATAATAGTTACGAAAGACTAATACTTCAAAAAGGAATATCCATGAAATTCGGAATATACATTGTTTTAAAAGGAGCTCATACATCAATTACTTGTCCCGACGGGAGTTGTTATTTCAATAGTACTGGAAATCCGGGAATGGCAACTGCCGGTAGTGGTGATGTTTTGACTGGTATTATTCTAGGATTATTAGCACAAGGATATAGTGCTAAAATTGCTGCGATTTTGGGAGTTTATTTGCATGGCAGGGCAGGGGATATTGCATCAGAAATTTATGGAGAAGAAGCATTAATTGCCGGGGATATTGTTGAGTGTTTGGGGGAGGGTTTTATGAGTTTGAAATCTCAGGTTTAAGGTTTAGGTTTCAGGTTTCACACTTCGACGCTCAGTGCAGGAGTTTCAGTTTCAGGTTTCTGTTTCTAGTTGCTGGTTTCTCGCTTCTCGTATCTGGTTTCTTGATGCTCGTTGCTCGTTTGTTGGACACTGAGCGGAGCCGAAGTGTCATTGCTCGTTGCCTCCATCATTGCGAGTGCCTTTTGCCTTTGCCTACTGCTTACTTACTTCTGACTTCTTACTTCTGACTTCTGACTTCTGACTTCTGACT
>JAIPBB010000078.1 GCA_021739805.1 Saprospiraceae bacterium
GCTGTTTTACCAGTGGCGTTTTGGTTTTTATTAATTTTACGCTTAGATTTGTATAACAAGAGCCGTATGACGGGAGACTGTCAAGTACGGTTCTGTGAGAAGCTTGGGGTGAAACTCCCCTTGCTTACTCGACTTGCCACCGTAAAAACCAGCACATTTAATAATTCAGCTAAATTTGTAGTTATTGAATAAAACTTCTTACTTTGCTAAACAATTAGTGTTTCAAAGAAATATTTTAGAATAAAGCAAAAAACACCAAATGGACATTCTCTCCATAATTCTTATCGCAATTGGTTTATCAATGGATTCATTTGCAGTTTCCATCACAAATGGTTTATGCATCAAAGAATTAAATCTTAAGCGGATATTAACAATTTGTTTTTTCCTGGCAATTTTTCAGGCAGTGATGCCGGTTATTGGATGGTTTGCAGGAATAGGAGTCGAAAAGTATATTAAAGAAATTGACCATTGGGTTGCATTCATTTTGTTGTCACTTATTGGAGCAAAAATGATTTATGATGGAGCTAAGAAAAATGCTGAATCAAAAGATATTGAACTGAAAATATTAACATTAATTGGGCAATCATTCGCAACTAGTATTGATGCTTTTGCTGTTGGAATTAGTTTTGCAATCCTTGATATTTCCATTGTAACTCCCGTTTTGATTATTGGCATAATCACATTTGGTTTTTCATTGCTTGGTTTGTATTTGGGAAAGTGCTTTGGAAAACGAATTGGAAAATCCGTTGAGATTTTTGGCGGAATAGTTTTAATTGGGATAGGAATCAAAATCCTGATTGAACATTTATATTTTCAGTAAATAAAATTGAATTACATCTATAAACCTCGATTTCATCTTCCTAATATCCATAAATCACCGAAACAAATTAGAAAATAGCGAATTATATTTAACATTTGAGATTAAGGAATTTGTTATTTCAAATAAAAATTAGTTAATTTGTATATTATCGTTATCGGAAAGGATAATTATTTCTAATTTATAATTCGTTTATGAACATTTTTATAGCAAAATTAAACTACGACACAAAGGAAGAAAGCTTAAAAGGTATTTTTGAACCTTTCGGTGAAGTTAGCTCGGTGAAAATTATTATGGACAAATATTCAGGACGCTCAAAAGGTTATGGATTTGTCGAAATGCCCGATGATGTAGCTGCCCAGGAAGCTATAGACAAACTTAATGAGACTGAACTTGATGGCAGACCAATTGTTGTGAAACAGGCAAAACCAAAAGAAGATAATAGAAGCTTTTAAACAATAGGTAATTCTTTTAGTAATTATTATTGATGATTTTTTGGAGTTTATTATTAAATGGTTTCAAATTATATTATTGTTGGAAACCGTTTTTAATCAGAGTTTTGGCAAGATTAAATGTAATTTTAATGTCAGATGTCAGGTGTCAAATGTGATAAACTCGCAACTCGTAACTCGCAACTCGTAACCCACAATAACATCTCAATAAAATCCATTGAAAACAACCGTTTAATAATATTCCCCGTTTTTCAAATAATTTTCAACATAATCTGTTATTCCTTTTTCAAGTGTGTAGAAAGGTGTTTCATAGCCAATTGAGAGAAGTTTATCCATTTTAGCTTCCGTGAAATATTGATATTTTTCCCTTATATCTTCAGGTGTGTCGATAAAATAAATATTTTCAGGCTGTCCGGCGGCTTTGAAAGTAGCTTTCACCAGGTCAAGAAAGGTTCTGGCTTTTCCTGTTCCCAAATTATAAATTCCTGAATCCTTTTTATGTTGCATTAAAAAATACATCACATTCACAACATCTTTCACATAAACAAAATCTCGTAATTGTTCTCCGTCTTTAAATTCAGCTTTGTGGGAGCGAAACAATTTCACTTTGCCTGAGTCTTTAATCTGATTAAATGCATGAAAAATCACTGAAGCCATACGTCCTTTGTGAAATTCATTTGGTCCATAAACATTAAAGAATTTTAAGCCAGCCCAGAAAGGTGGTTGATTTGCTTGTTTTAAAACCCATTTGTCAAATTCATTTTTCGACTCTCCATAAGGATTAAGTGGTTTTAAATCAGGAATTATTTCATGATTATCTTCATATCCAAATTCACCCATTCCATAAGTTGCTGCTGAGGATGCATAAATCATTGGAATGTTGAATTCAATACAATTATTCCAAATTTCTTTACTGTAGTTGAGATTTAGTTCATTAAAAACACTTATGTCAAATTCTGCTGTATCGGTTCTGGCTCCAATGTGAAAAATAAATTCAATATCAGAGTGATTTTCCTGCAACCAATCAAAAAATTGTTTTCTATCAATTTTTTCAATGTAAGATTTATCTTCCAGGTTTTTGTTCTTATCGAGATTCTCAAAATTATCAACGAGAATCAAATCATTGTGAGCATTATGGTTTAAATTACTTACTAAACAACTTCCAATAAATCCTGCGGCACCAGTGACAACTATCATTTTAAATGTTTTAATTTCTGCAAAATTAAGACATGAATCGAGAAATCAAAATAAAATTTAGCCACTTATTTTTGATAATAGTGTCTATTCTAAAAAAGAATTATCTTTGCACCGCACTTTAACCTTTACAATTAATGAATCTTAAATATTTATTTTTTACCATAATCATCTGTTCTTCCTTTATATTTGGTTATTCCCAAACAATTAATCCGGACTTTCACGATGGGAAAGTTTTTTTTAAACTTAATGATAACGTACCTAATCTCACAGTAAATGAAGAAGCTGTTGTTGAATTTAATGAGCGGCTTTTTTTCTATAATGCTTTAAGAGAGTTTAATATTACCAAAATTTACCGACCATTTGATTTTAATAACGACCCTAAGCTATTAAGAACTTATAAAATAGAGTTCAGTGATTTTGAAAATATTGATTTATTGGTGGAAAAACTATCTCAAATTGCAGAATTTGAGTATATTGAGAAAGTTCCACTTGATAGAATTGAATTTGTTCCAAATGATACTTTATATAATACGACTGCTCTTAACGGTAATTGGAATTGGCATCTCGATAAAATTAATGCGGAATTAGCATGGGATATTTCAAAGGGTTCAAGTTCGATAAAAGTTGCTGTTGTTGATAATGCTATTTGGATAGACCATCCTGATTTAGTTGGGAAAATCGTAGCGACAAAAGATGTAGCAAATTATGATTCTGATCCGAATCCACCTGCTGTTACAGCTAATGCTGAAAAGTTTGAATGGTCGCATGGAACACATTGTGCAGGATTGGTAGGAGCAAAATCTGATAATAATATTGGGATTGCTTCGATTGGTTATAATGTCAGTATAATGGCGATAAAAGCGACAAAAAATAGTGGAGACCCTGAAATCACAACACATAGCATGGAAGGTGTTCAATGGGCAGTTGATAATGGTGCTGATGTTATCAGTTTATCATTAGGAAGTTCTCAATATTCGGCAACTTATGATAATTACTATACATCAATTGTGAATGCCGGAGTTGTGGTTGTTGCTTCTGCCGGAAACGAAGGAATTGGTGATATTAGATATCCTGCAGGATATAATAAAGTTATTGCTGTTGGTTCAACAAATTTTGATGATAAGCGTTCATCTTTCTCTCAATATGGTTACTGGCTTGATGTTTCAGCTCCTGGAGGATATTATCCAAATGAAAGTACACCTGCCAGAAGAGCTGTAATAAGTACTACTTTTAGTGATGCTATTTATGCTTACGGTATTCCTGTTTTCAGGTATCAAAAGTATGATCTGATGCAAGGAACTTCAATGTCCTGTCCAATAGTTGCAGGTTTATGTGGTTTGATTTTATCTGCTAATCCTACTCTAAATGCCTATGGAGTTAAAAATTGCCTTAAATGGGGCTGCGATAATATTGATTCGAAAAATTCAAGTACATATGCAGGGAAGATGGGAGCCGGCAGAATAAATGCACTTGCTTCATTGCAGTGTGCATCTTATGTTGGAATTGAAGAAGCAGATATTAAAAATGATTTTATAGTTTATCCCAATCCTGCAAACATAGAATTCACTATTAAATCAGACAATCTAAATTCATTCAAAAAAATTGAAATTTACAATTCATTAGGAGTTTTAGTTAAAGTAATTGAAATAGCAAAATCAAATAGCAGCAAGTTAAATGTTAATGTTTTTGATATTCCTAATGGTGTTTATTTTATATCAATGAAATCTCCTGACTTGGTTGTTACCCATAAATTATTAATTAATAGGGACTAATAAATTAAGTAAAAATTGATTGTTTGTTGTGAATGTATTAATTTTGGAGATAATTAAAATGTATGAATGCTAATAGAATGGAAATCACAAATATCAAAAAAATAAATATCAAATAATTTTCAATTTATCAATAATCAATTTTCAAAACAATTTATATTATTAAACCGAAATTAAATATTATTCCAGATGTCTGGACAATTAATATAATTAATATTAAAGTATTGTATTTTCTTAGCAATGCGTTGTTTGAATTTTTCAACATTGGAGTTTGAGTTTTATTTGTTTTTTGTTATTTGATGTTTATTGAATATTAAAATATTTCTACTTTGATTAAAATATTAGTAGAATCGTAAAATTGACTATTAAATGAAGAAAATTATAATTATAATCAACCTGATATTTGTTTTTGTTTCAGTTTATTCCCAGGAACATCATAATCATAAAAGATGTGGAACGGTTGAGCATTTGGAAGTTTTAAAACAAAAAGACCCTGAGCTTGAATCAAGAATGAAATTGATTGAAGCCCAAACCCAGGAATGGATAAAAAATAATCAGGATCAGATAAATTCAACTAAAGCTGTAATTACTATACCGGTTGTGGTTCATGTAGTTTATAGAACAACAGCCGAAAATATTTCTGATGCACAGGTTTTTTCTCAGATTGATGTTTTAAATGAGGATTATAGAAGAACTAATTCAGATGCATCAAGCACTCCGACACTTTTTAAACCAGTTGCAGCCGACGTTGAAATTGAGTTTTGCATGGCACAACAAACACCGCAAGGCACATGGTTTAATGGAATTACCCGAACTCAAACAACAGTTTCTGAATTTTATCAATCTAGTGATAATGTGAAGTTTAGTTCACAAGGGGGACATGATGCCTGGGATAAGAATAAATATTTGAATATTTGGGTTTGTAATCTTGAAGGCGGATTGCTGGGATATGCTCAAATGCCCGGAGGAGCTCCAATAACAGATGGAGTAGTGATATTGTATTCTGCATTTGGTAGAGTAGGAGCTGTTCAAGCTCCTTATAATAAAGGACGTTCAGCGACTCATGAAGTTGGACATTGGCTGAATTTATATCATGTTTGGGGAGATGATGGAGGAGCATGTTGGGGAAGTGATAATGTTAATGATACTCCTAATCAAGCTGACGAAAATTATGGTTGTCCGTCATTTCCGCAATCTTCATGTAGCAACACCAGCGATATGTTCATGAATTATATGGACTATACTGACGATGCTTGTATGAATATATTCACACAAGGTCAGAAAGAAAGAATGTTAGCAACTATGAATGGGGCAAGAATATATTTAAAAACTTCGCCAGCCTGTAATATACTTGGTGTTGATGAGGTTGCCATGATAAATGAAGTATCGGTATTTCCAAACCCGACTTCTAGCGGAATAATAAATCTTAAAGTTCGATTATCGAAAAATGATAAAATGTTAATTTCAGTTTTTAATGTTTTAGGTGAAAATATTTATAACAGAACTGAGAATAATATTTCAGAATTCTCCTCTGAAATAGATTTGTCAAAATTCAATTCGGGGATTTATATTGTTAAAGTGACTACCAGCAGTCAAACAATAAGTCGAAAAATTTCTATTATATAAAAAACCCACATTAAAATGAAGGTTTTATTATGCTATTTTTTTAATAATTTTTAATAGTCTTTTGTAGCTTCAATCAACTGGTTTTTAACTCTTTTGATTTCGTATTCGTCGATTTCAAATTTACTTCTCACTTTGTTGTAAAGAAATTCTTCATTATCGTGAAGGTATCCATCGGCAAACATAATTAAGTCCATCCATGCTAAAGCTCTGACTCTTTCCGAATGGCGTGCAATTACCAGTGCGAAAAGAATTTTCTTAAGCTGATCTTCTTCTCTTCCTAAGTCAGCACTTAGAAATTCGTTTAATTCTTCATCGCTAATAGATTCATATTTTTTCATTTTTTGCATCATTAGCCATTCCGGATCCTGGTGGTTTGTTGACCTATCGCCATCAGCACCTGCCATTAACCAATAAAAATATAGTAATCCAAATTTGTAATTTATTTTATCACCCATGATTATTTATTTTAAATCCTAAATACGAAAAGTATAAAATTTTGTTTAAAAATAGTAAATTTCAATTAAACAGAAAAAATCAAGGCATTTTTTTTTCAAAATAGACAAAACAATGAAAAAATGATGTCAAATTTGCTGTGATTAAAAACATGATGCAGGATGCAAGAATAGATAATCAGTAAACCTACGGACTTGTGATTTTATGAATCCGTCTGGACTTCGCTTGTCGGTGTTCGGTAATCGGTATTCAGTAAATGAAACCAAAAACCCTTGCACTGAGCAGCCTGCCCTGAGCGAAGCCGAAGGGAAGTCGAAGTGTGAAACCAGAAAAATTGTCATTTCGTTACTGTTTAATAACCTTAAACTCAACTCTTCTGTTTAAAATTCGTCCTTCTTCTGTATCGTTGGTTGCGACCGGTGATGTCTCGCCATAACCTTTTGCAGTCATACGGTTTGCATTAATTCCTTTAGCTGCCAGATAGTTAACGATAGACTGTGCTCTATCTTGTGATAATTTTAAATTATAAGAATCACTTCCTTCGCTACTGGTATGACCTGAAATTTCAATTTCTACCTCTTTGTTTGAATTAAGAAAATCATATAGTTTATTAAGCTCCGAAAATGACTCTGACATTAAAACTGATGAGCCTTTTTCAAATAAAATATTATTAAGTTTTATTGCCTGTCCTTCTATTTTCTTTAAAGTGAAGTCTTTATAATAGATTGATGATGTATAGTCGAAAAGTTCGACAAATTCAGTTTTTGTTTCGTAACCAAAAGCTTCCAGGGTAAATTCATATTTTGAATTGTTTTTTATCTCACTTTCATAATTGCCACTATTTGCATTAATTTGAGCACTCACCTTGCTATATTCTGAAATGGTTATTTGTGTGTTAACCGGATTTCCTGTTTTCGAATCTAAAACTTTTCCACTGATAGTAATATTTTTGGGTAATGGAGCTGGTTTGATTTTTTTCTCAGGTAGTTTAATTTTTGTTAAACTTGGAATATCAATAATGCCTTGAAACATAATTCCAATATTACTTCCTCCAGACCTTAAATCTTTTAAATCTTCTTTATAAGTATTAGTCATTTCGGTTTGCAATTCCGAAAAGTCCTTTCTTCCCCAATTCCATTGAGCATAAGGTCTGACTCCAATCATTAGTGGTAACCATTTAACAGGTTTAACCATTATCTGAATTGAAGGAGTAAGCCCAAAGTTTCTGGATTTATCTTTGCCTTTTATTGGTACATTTCTCCAATCACCATCATCTTTGCTATCAAGCATAGTTAGCAACTGAACTGTGGAAAAATCCACACTAATTCCTGTGTTAATTTGAAAATAGTCTTTATTTACTACGGGATTAAAAAAACCAAAACCTAAAGTCCCTGTTTTGTATCCAATCCATCTTTCATTATATGAAGGTATTTCATAGTATGCAACACAATCACCGTATCTTCTTGTCCAGTTAATTTCGACTATAAAATCTTCAATACCAACACCTAATATAAAGTTTGTACCTTTAAGTTTTTTTATTGGCAGCATGTCTTCATCAATTATTGCTCCTCCTATTTTATTGGGACTATCGTTATAAGCCTGAACAAAACGATTAAGTCCTTTCAAATTTGTTCTTGAGAAATTATACCCAAATCCAATATATGTTGGGTAGATTTTTTGTGCCGGTAAAATGTTTGAAGATAAAGTAATAACAGCAACTGCAAACAACTTTATTAGAGTTTTCATGTTTTTGGAATTAGAAAATTATTCACTGCTAAACACAAAAATAGTAATTTATATTTTATAAAAACTACGTATAAGTCGCAAAAATTTGCAGATTGTTAAATTGTTCTATTGTTGGGTAGTTGAGTTGTTGAGTAGTTGAGTAGTTGAGTAGTTGAGTTGTTGGGTAGTTGAGTAGTTGAGTAGTTGGGTAGTTGAGTAGTTGAGTTGTTGGGTAGTTGAGTTGTTGGGTAGTAGAGTAGTTGAGTTGTTGGGTAGTTGAGTTGTTGAGTTGTTGAGTAGTTGAGTTGTTGAGTAGTTGAGTTGTTGGGTAGTTGAGTAGTTGGGTAGTTGAGTAGTTGAGTTGTTGGGTAGTTGAGTTGTTGAGTAGTTGAGTAGTTTGCAAACCCGAAACCCTTGCACTGAGCGAAGTCGAAGTGTGAAACCCTTGCAGTGAGCGAAGTCGAAGTGTGAAACCCAAACTCTAGGCACACCAAACTTATTTTACTGTTCCTTCGAAAACGTAATATAATGTTTCCATTTGGAGATTACTGATTCCATATCATCGGGAAGTTCAGAATCGAAAAACACAAATTCATTAGTGGTTGGATGGATAAATCCTAAAGATTTTGCGTGCAGTGCATGGCGTGGAATAATTTTAAAACAATTACTAACGAACTGTTTGTATTTTGTAAAGCTTGTCCCTTTAATTAAGTCGTCACCCCCATATGTTTCATCATTAAACAATGGGTGGCCTATGTATCTCATATGAGCTCTAATCTGGTGAGTCCTTCCGGTTTCCAGCTTGCATTGTATTTTTGTAACATAACCTAATCTCTCCAAAACTTTGTAATGAGTAATTGCCTCACGTCCATATTCACCATCGGGAAAGACAGTCATTACTTTTCTGTTTTTTAAACTTCTTCCAATATGACCTTTAATAGTTCCTTCGTCTTCTTCGAAATCGCCCCAGGTTAATGCAATATATGTTCTGTCAATTGTATGATTGAAAAACTGTTTGGCAAGCTTACTCTGGGCAAGCTCATTTTTGGCAATTAAAAGGACTCCGCTAGTGTTTTTATCAATTCTGTGAACCAGGTGCACCTGGGCTTCTTCACCTTGTGGCAAAGATTTTTGAACATGAAAAAGCAAAGCATTTAACAAAGTCCCGGTATAGTTTCCATAGCCGGGATGCACTACCATTCCGGGTTCTTTATTTACGACAATAATATCAGCATCCTCATACATGATTTTGATTGGGATATCCTGATGTATTAATTCAATTTCACGTGGAGGGTCAGGTAAGACAATCGAAATATCATCACCTGGTTTTACTTTATAGTTAGATTTTACAGGCTTGTCATTAACAAGAATATTTCCGGCTTTAGTTGCATTTTGAAGTTTTGTTCTTGATGCGTTTTCAATACGGCTCATCAAAAACTTGTCAATCCTAAGCAAACTTTGACCTTTATCAACAACGAAATGATAATGTTCGAATAATTCCTGATCTTCAATTGTAAATTCCTGGTCTTCTGTCATTAATATAATTATTGGTAATGGTTTTATAAATACTAATTTCTAAATACTAAATACTAAGCCGGATAAACCGGAAAAGACAAATAGCAAAAACAAAGTTCAAAACTTATCAACGTCTCGATAAATTACAAATATCAAAAGACAAATATCAAATAAATTACAAATTCAAATAATCAATGACCAAAACCTTTTACAACTAATTTTGGAATTTTGAAAATTGAGTTTTGAGTATTATTTGTAATTTGGAGCTTGATTTTTGGTGTTTATTTGTCATTTGATGCTTGTTATTTGTTATTTTCCGCTAAAAAACACTAATATTAGAATTTAGATATTGATGAGTTTAATAGCAATGAAACTCCCAAAAGTTAACCTTAGCATCCTATTGAGCCACAATTATTTTAGATGTAAAATATTCTTTAGTTTCAATATTAATAATTTTAACAAAATAAATCCCATTATTCAAGCTTGAAACATCAATGAATTTTTTGTAGGATGTGCTAAGAACTTCTTTGCCAATAATGTTATAAACATTTATCCTGAATTTGCTTTCATTGATTATTTTGTCAGTGGAAAGCTCTATATTTAGAATCCCATCGTTTACAGGATTTGGATAAAGTTTAAATTCAATATTCTTTTTAGTAGTTTTAATACCAAGATGTGGATATAATTCACTACCCAAAATTGGGCGAATCATAAGTGAACCTTCATATAAACTATTGTTCCAGCTACCAATTGTATTGTGAAATATTTTGGTTTGAGTATTAGTGTTTTTATCAAATCCGATATTCAAATTATCGTTAGAAGTTTGTCGCCATCCAATATAAAATTTTCCACTTACCGCAACAGGATTATCAAGAACATAAGTATGGAATTCATTTAATCCTGAGGTATAAACCGGGCTTACTCCAGCTTGTTCGTAAATAACATTTCCGGGCACTCCACCATTATCATCCCAAACAGTTAAATAAAAATATAATTGAGTTGATGTGTTAGTTTGGTTAAAGTACATTTGAATTGATTGTAATGTGTCAGCCGTGTTTAATTTGAATTGATACGCCAACTTTGCACCTGAGGGCGAAAGACCATAACCGGCTTCAGGGCTTCCATCATCATAAGCATAATAGTTGTAAAACTTTTGATAGAAGATAATGTCATCATTTGCTGGAATTAAGTCAGCACTGGGTTGAAGCTCAAGTTTTACTTCAAATGCCGGATAATCATTTGGACTAACTAATGCTTTATAAGTGTAATTCAATTTGGGGTAATAAATAATTTCAGTTTTGGGATTAATATTAGCTGAAAAATATTTAACATAACCACTTGTTGTTTGTGATAAATCATTAATAATTATTCTTCTATCGGTTAATGATTGTGTATTGCTAAGATTTTCATATCTGAAAAGCACAGAATCTTTCATTGAATTAATTGAATCGGCAATAAACTGTTTCCATGGCATTTCTTCATAGTTTTTCAAAAGTGTTGTAACATTCTCAGAAAAGGCAACATCATTTACATTATTTGAATCACGAAATCTGTTGATGTCCAGGTAAACATAGTCAATATTCCAATGGTCAACATTACCCGACCAACTGGGAATATTATTATTAGCTAAACTTGCATAGTTTTTAAATCGGAATTGAAATTGGTTTGTAAGATAAGCTGTATCTAAAATTGGTATCATTATCCATTTAAAATAAGTTCCGTTAGAGTCATAGAAATCAGAAAGGCTTGAGCCGCTTGTTCCCCATATCCTTTTCCATTTGTTATAAATTGGAGTAAAGAATTCCAAAATTAGTGAATCATCGGTATTTGGATAATTACCTAATCCTTGAGGTTGATAATAGAAACTTAAATAAATTGAATCGGCAATTGAAATCTTTTTTAAAGAGGGATATATGATTGAGTCAAGACGAATATATTGAGAAGTTAAAGAGTCTGCTAAAAAGGGGAATGCTCCGGCATTCAAATAATGACCTCCTGTGTCGTTAATTGCATCAAGAGTTGCAACTCCAATAGTTGGTGGGTCATAAGGATAATTTCGATTAATGAAAGCATATTTATCAAGCCATAAAGAGTCTGATGGATACATAGAATTATATGAGAAATCATCAATAAAAGGAAGTTGAACAGTCACAATTGGATTTTGCTTCGACTTTGAAGAATTGCTTTTGCTATGATTTTTTTGTAAAACAGGATTAACCGCTAGCCCGGAGATAATTTCCTGGCTAAATCCTGAGATTATAATTAATGAAAGAAATATTGTTAAAAGTTGTTTTTTCATGGTGTGATGCTATCATTAAAGGTTTCAATAATACTATCCCTTTTATAATTTTTCAAATAATCATCAAAATTAAAGTTCTTTTCCGAACGATACCACAGATTAACTGATTGTCCGAGTTTTATAATACTTAAATTTGACGCTCTTGGACTTTGTTTGTAAACCCTAACCTTTGAAGTATCGTTTCCATCTTCAAAAATTTCGGAACCAACATTCAAAGATGAAGCATGCAAAATGCTTATTGCTTCGCTTTGTTTTTTGCCTATAAGTAAAGGAACTGAAATTCTTTCACTATTCAAACCTTCGCCAAGCACCAAACCGATTTTTGAACCCTTTTCGATAAGAGTTCCCGGTTCAATTTTTTTCCCTTTATACTGTTGTTCAAGCACTGCATTCTTGGCAATATCAGGAACATATTTTAATGAAGAAACTGTAAGTCCATAAGTTTCCAATATTGATTTTGCCTGACGTAAAGTAAGGTCAACAAGATTGGGCATTGACACCTGTTCAGGAAGCACAGCGACTACTGTAAGATAAATCTTCCTGCCTTTTTTTACTTTAGATTCAGGAAGAGGGTCTTGTGCAACGATTGAAGCTTTTTCACGCATTGGGTCATGAATTGAATCAATTATGAAAAACTCAAAATCATTATCAGACTTTATTTCGTCAATTAACAAGCCTGAATAATCAGGCAAAATTATTGCCTCGCCATGATTGGTCATTTTTTTGATTCCAAACAAAGTTGCCCAAATAATTATAACTATCAAAACGATAATAATCAGGGCGTGTTTTAAAAACGTTTTGCTGAATAAAAACCGGAAAAAATCCATTTTTGATTTACTTAATTGTTATTAGTACGTAATTATTATGCAAAATTTATATGTCTGTTTTGCGTTTGTTTGATAATGAAGTAAAGCTTTACACTAAACATTCTAATAAATAACCAAATAACTCTTTTTCATTAACATTAAAACTCTGTTATTATTGTATTTCTTGGCAAATATATAAATTAATATGCAATTCTTGCTCAATTGAAAATGTGATTATATTTGTGGAGGGAATTTTGTGAAGTCGGAAGTCGGAAGGTAGAAGACCGAAGTCAGAAGTAAAAAAGCATCCATACGGACTCCCTTCGGTCGAAAGTAATAAGTAAAAAGAAATTATACATTAGGCAGTAGGCAAATAGTGAAACCTGAAACTTTAAACCCGAAACCCGAAACTAGAAACAAAAAAAATTATGAGAAAAAAAATCGCAATAGTAACAGGTGGAGATTCAGGTGAACTGGGCATTTCACTACAATCAGCTTCGGTGATAAAGAAGAATATTGATAATGCCAAATTCGAAGCATATAGGGTTTTTATTAATAAACAAAAGTGGGTTTTTATTGATAATAATGATATCGAATCTCCTGTTGATAAAAACGATTTTAGCATAATTGCCAATGGCAAAAAAGTTTTGTTCGATTGTGTTTTCCTGATAATTCACGGTACTCCCGGCGAAGATGGAAAATTGCAAGGCTATTTCGACCTGCTTGGAATTCCTTATACTTCATGCAACCATGCAACTTCGGCAATTACATTTAATAAAAGCTATTGTAAATCACTTATAACATCACTGGAAGTTTTAACTGCAAAATCAGTTCAACTTTTCAAATTTGATGAAATTGATATTGAAAAAATTCTTAAAGAGATTTCTTTACCTTGTTTTGTGAAACCAAATAATGGTGGCTCAAGTGTTGGAATGTCGAAAGTTACGCAAGCAAGCCAACTTAAAGAAGCCATTACGACTGCCTTTCACGAAGACAATGAAGTTTTGATTGAAGATTTTATAAAAGGCAGGGAAATAACATGCGGAGTGATGCGGTCAAAAGGAAATATGATAGTTTTTCCCTTAACCGAAATTGTAAGCAAAAAAGAATTTTTCGATTACGAGGCAAAATACGACCCTACACTTGCAGATGAAATTGTTCCTGCCGATGTAACAATTGAAATTGAACAGGAATGTAAAACTATTTCAGCATTTCTTTACAACAAACTAAATTGCAAAGGAGTTGTCCGTTTTGATTATATATTAAGTGAAGACAAACTTTATTTCCTTGAAGTAAATACTATCCCCGGTTTATCAAACGAAAGCATAGTACCAAAAATGGCAAAAGCCTTTGGACTTGAGTATGGGGAGTTGGTAACTATGTTGATTGAGGAGGCACTTGCATAATTTCTTTTCAGGTTCGATAATTTTATTCTAAAGTCATTTGGAATATCGAAAATATGTTATAGATTTGGATAATGAATTTATTCGGGTTTATTTCATTAAAATTTGGAGCTATGAAAAAGCTATTTTTATTAATAATTTTTGTTTTTTTCTTTTTTCAATTAAATTCCCAAACAATATCAACTTTTCCACATTTGGAGACATTTTCATCTTTCACAACATCGGGTAGTAATCCAATATTAACTACTGATGGGAATTGGTGGTTTAGTTCAACATCAATTGAGCCTATGTGGGAACTTGAAGCTCCTACAACTGGTGTTGATTTAAACACATCTTTTACTGGACCAATATGGGATCATACAACTATAGGTGTTGCAGGTGGTAGATATGTTTTTCTTGAAACTGATAATGGCTCTTTAGGATCGTTTTCTTACTTAACAAGTCCAAATTTAAACTATAGTCCAAATCAGATATTGAAATTAAGTTTCTGGTATCATATGTATGGTTCAGCAATAGGTTCGTTAGAAGTTGAGCAGTATGTTAATGGAGGTTGGATGTCAACCGGATGGCATAAGACAGGACAACAGCACACTACAGGTGTAGCAGCATGGACAGAAGCTCAAATAGTATTGAATAGTGCAGCTACTAAAATAAGATTTAAAGGAGCTAGAGGAAATAGTTATACAGGAGATATAGCAATTGATGATATTTATTTCAGTATTGTTACAACAAATAATTCTGGTATCTCAAATATAAATGCACCAGGCGGAATAATTACACCCGGGTCTTATAATATAAATATAAATATAAAAAACTTTGGAACTGATACATTATCATCTGCAACGATAAAGTACTCTGTTAATGGTGGTACAATCTATTCTTATTCATGGTCTGGTAGTATTGATTCTGGTGCAACTCTTTCAAATATTACAATAGGAAATCACACTTTTATAGCTGGTCAATCAGATTTATTAGTATGGACAGAAAGCCCTAATGGAGTTACAGATCAAGATATGGATAATGATACAGCTTATTTGTCAGTTTATGCTTGTAATTCACTTTCGGGAGTTTATCTAATTGGTAAAACAAATAGTGATTTTCCAACTATTAACGATGCTATTAGTGCCATACAATCATGTAATATTAGCGGAAGTGTTACATTCAATATTAGCCCTGATGTATATAATGAGAACATATTATTACAACCAATAAGTGGACTATCTTCAACAAAAACAGTTACATTTCAATCATTAACAGGAAATCCAAACGATGTTATTATAAAACACAGTTCAGTAAATTCTTCTAGTAATTACGTTGTTAAATTAAATGGGGCTGATTATTTTAAATTTAAGAATTTAACATTACAATCTCTAAATCCAAATTATGGAATAGTTGTAGAAATCAAGGCAGATGCCAACAATAATGAGTTTTCGGGTAATAGATTAATTGGGGTTTCAACAACAAAAACTAACGAAGTCATGGCTGTTATTATTTCCGATAATTCTATTGATAATTATAATGTTATACAAAATAATGAAATCAAAAATGGTTCTTATGGAGTATGTTTCAAAGGAGCATCATCCACAGTTTTGGAACAAGGATTGATTATAAGTAATAATACAATTACCAACTTTGTAAAATATGGTATTTTTATTCAATATAGTAACTCTATAAATATCACTTCCAACCTGATTAAATCCAATATAGCTAATGATAAATATGGAATTTATATTGAGAATGGTGATAATGCCCAAAATATTAGTTCTAATAATATTCAACTTGAAGGAAGCGGCTGGTTGTATGGAATTTATCTTAAGAATTGCGATGGTACGACCGCAAATCCAGGAAAAGTATTTAACAATTTCGTAACTTTATATGATGCCACATCTTCTTTAGAAGGTATCACAAGTTTTACTTGTAATTATCAAAATTACTATTTCAACTCAGTTCATGTATCAACTACTGGTAGTAATGGTTATTGTTTTATTCATGGTGGAGGAAATGTTAATATTGTAAACAATATTCTATCAAATACAGGTAAAGGATATACTTTCTACATAAGTGGTAATTTTACTGTTTCAACTGTAGATTATAATAATTTGTATTGCACAGATTCAATTCTAGCCTATTGGGGAGGAAATAGAGCTACACTAAATGATTTGAAATTATTTAGTGGTAAAAATATGCATTCTAAATCAGTTAATCCACATTTTGTTTCATCTTCCGATCTTCATATTAATAATCAGTTATTAAATGGAATGGGAACAACAATAGCAGGAATTACAACTGATATTGATGGAGATACAAGAAGTAGTCCACCAGATATTGGAGCAGATGAGTTTTATCCACTTTCAAGTGATGCAGGAATTTCGGATTATCTAGGTCCTTTTGGATCTTGTCCGGGATACCCTGATAGTGTTACGGTTAAACTTAAAAACTATGGTTATGCCAATTTAACAAATGTTACTGTAAATTGGAAAGTAAACGGAGTATTAAAAACCCCTTTCAATTGGACTGGAATACTGCCTGCCTATTCTGACACAGATATCACAATTGGGACTCATACCTTCTTAAGCAATTCAAATAGTAATATGGTTTTTTGGACAACAAATCCAAATTCAGTCACGGACTTAAATAATACTAACGACACTTTAAATTCAATTAATATTCCGATGGCAATGGCTCCTGGCACATATATAATTGGTTCTGGTCCTTCTGCCGATTTTTCTAGTTTCAACGAAGCAATTACTGCCATGTATTCATATGGTATTTGTGGTTCGATAACATTTAATGTAGAATCCGGTACTTATACCGAGCAAGTATATTTAAATGAATTGTTTGGTTTGGATTCTGGAAGGACAGTAACATTCAAATCATTAACAGGAAATCCTAATGATGTTGTATTGATGTATGATGCCACATATTTACCTAATAATTGCGTTATTAATTTTGATGGTGCAGATTACTTTCAATTTAAGAACATGACTATCAAAGCGACAAGTAATATTTCTTCAAAGGTTATATTTTTGACTAATAATGCTTGTTATAATGAAATTTCTAATAATATTATTATAAATAATTCAAATCAACCGAATATTCATGTTATTGGTAGTTTAAGTAATAACAACAAGATATTAAATAATGAAATTCTTAATGGAACTTATGGTATTCATATTGAATCTAGTAATACAATTTCGGCAGAAGGAAATACAATCCTAGGTAATAATATTTCTAATTTCACTACATGTGGGATTAAGGTAACATATAATAATTCATTAACGATTGATTCAAATACCATATCTTTAAACCAACAAGTTTATAATAGTGAAGGAATAGTTCTCAATAACTGTGACAGTGGATTATTTGTTGTAAGGAATCGGATAAATTCCAGTGTTATCCCAATAAGTAGCGGCATAGTTTTAGAGTTTTGTGATGGAACATCTTCATCACCTAGTTTTGTTGCTAATAATTTTATTTCTCAATCATATAGTGCAAGCAATAAGTTTTATGGAATAGAACTTCACAGTTCAAACCACATAAACATTTATTATAATTCTGTAAACATCACTGCAGGTTCTTATAATTCAACAGCAATTTATCAATATAACGGTAGTAATCTAAATATAGTTAATAATAACTTTGTAAATGTTGGTGGCGGTTATGCAATATGGTCAAATCAGCCTTCTTCAATTAGCAATTTAGATTACAATAATTATTATGTATCCGGCAATTATATAGCATATTGGGGATACCATACATATTATGCAACATTAGCAAGTTTTAAAACTGCCAGCAATAAAGATTTCAATTCAATTTCAGTGAATCCAATGTTTCCATCATTGCAAAATCTTCATTTAAATTCATCATCATTAAACGGAGCGGGTACTCCATTATCAGGAATTTATGATGATATTGATGGAGATACGAGAAGTAGCACTGCACCTGATATTGGTGCAGATGAATACGATATTGTTTTTAATGATGCAGGAATATCTGCATTGATACATCCAAATGTTGCTTGTTTGGGTGTAAATAATATTATAGTAAAATTATAAAACTATGGTCCTGATACATTATTTAACGCTGCAATACATTGGTCAGTAAATGATACTATACAACAAGTTTTCAACTGGACAGGGTCATTAGCTTCATTGGAAGAACATACTGTTAACATTGGTACTTACACATTTAACAATGGAGTTCAATATATTATCAAAGTATGGAGTGTTTCTCCTAATAATATTTCTGAT
>JAIPBB010000079.1 GCA_021739805.1 Saprospiraceae bacterium
AAGGTGCCGGTGTTAATCTTGCTTGCGACAATGAAGGAAACACTTATTTAGCCGGTTATTTCAGAAGTGAATCATTCAAATTTGGTCCTTTTACATTAAGCGGTGAAGGAACAGATAAAGCTTTTATTGCTAAAATAAGTGCCGAAGGAAAAATTGTATGGGCAAAAGCAATAACCGAAGGAAAAGCAAATTCAAAAGCTGTTGGAATTGCAGTTAACAATGGAATAGTGTTTTTATCTGCAACTTTTGATAATGGAGATATTTTAATAGGAGATAAAATCTATAAAAATATGGGTAAGACTGATATTTTCTATTCAGCTTATTCTGCTTTAGATGGAAATTTTAAATGGGCAGGCACAGCAGGAAGAAGCGAAAATGATTATGCCGAAACTGTTGCTGTTGACCAATCAGGTAATTGTTATTTATGCGGAAGGTCATTTGCTACTTATGGCGAAGAAATAAACATCGGTACGCATAAAATGACTGCTTCAAATAATTACAACAGCTTTATTGCAAAATTCGATATGCAAGGCAATTTTGTTTGGGTAAAACAAATGAAAGGTAAAGGTGGAGTTTATATTGATGGAATTGACATTTCAGTTGATGGAGATATTTATGCGTGTGGTTTTCATGGCAAAGGAGTTCACACTATTATTGATACTTTATATTCCAGTAAATCTGCAGGCAATAATTTTATTACCAGAATATCAGCTGATGGAAACCAAAAATGGGTAAAAAACTTTCAATTTGAAATGCTCGGTAGAATTAATGGAATTGGTTTGGATAAAAATTCAAATTGCTATATAGGTGGATTTTTAGGTGGCAGAGCATTATTCGACACTATTATGATTTCAGATGCTAATTCATCTTTATATAAAAACTTCATTTGCAAAGTTGATAAAGATGGAAAAGTTCTAATGGCAAAATCACTAGGAAATAATGTGAATTCAAAAGCTATTGATATGATTGCTGTTGATAATATGGAAAATTGCTTTATGGCTGGTTATTTTACTGAAAGGGTTTCTGCTTTCGATGATATTATTATTACAAACAGAGGTCAATCCGATTCTTACATTATTAAAATTAAAACCTTTGTAAAAGCTGAACCAATAATTGCCCTTGTTAAAAAACCTGATAGTATCGCTGAACCGATTGCTAAATTACAAGAAACAGATAATGAACCGAATGATAATTACACCCAAAAACAAAAAGAGCTAAATGCAAAGAAAGAGGCTGAATTAAAAAAACAAAAAGAATTAGAAGCTCAAAAGGCTGCTGAGATTAAAAAACAAAAAGAATTAGAAGCAAAGAAGAACGCAGAACTAAAGAAAGTCAAAGAACTTCAGGCACAAAAAGAAGCTGAAATAGCAAGATTGAAAGAAGAAAAAGCTAAGAAAGAAGCTGAATTGAAAAAGCAAAAAGAACTTGAAGCCCAAAAGGCTGCTGAATTAAAAAAACAACAGGAACTTGATGCTGCAAAAGCTGCTGATTTAAAAAAACAACAGGAACTTGAAGCTGCAAAAGCTGCTGAATTAAAAAAACAACAGGAACTTGAAGCTGCAAAAGCTGCTGAATTAAAAAAACAACAGGAACTTGAAGCTGCTAAAGCTACTAAATTAAAAAAACAGCAGGAACTCGAAGCTAAAAAGGCTGAAGAGCTTAAAAAGCAAAAAGAAATTGATAAACCTAAAGAATCTAATAAGTTGATTGAAGAAAAAGTTGTGCCGGAAAGTAGTGAAATGGTTTTTCCAAACCCTACAAGCGGAGTGTTTTATATAAACTTACCTTCAAACACTAAATCAGTCATAATCAAAGATGCTAGTGACAGTTTTGTATTCCATGACTTCAATCTTTACACTAAACCAACTAAAATAGAAATTAATTTAGGTGGAAACACAGGAACTTTTAATATCGAAATAACTTTAAAAGACGGAAAGAAAATTAAAAAGGAAATAATTAAAAATTAATATTTTAGTAAATTTATTTAGTATTTTTATTAATCAAAATTATTACTTAAATTTGTTTTTTTAATTACCACTTTGATATGAGAAAAAATTTATTACTATTTATTCTTCTATTGATTTTTTCAACTACTTTTTCTCAATCCAAACAGAAATCTAGTTCTGACAGGCTCTATAAAATCCACAAAAGAATTGTTGACCATGAAAAAAATATTGGTATAGATACCGCTTTCTATAATCTTCTTGATTCATTTAAAATTGAACTTGACAACTATACTGAAAAGTATGGCTATGACGATGTCTATCATAATATAGCATTTTATTGGGGTCAGAAATATGCAGCTATCAACCCCCTGACAAGTATCGATTTTCTGAAGAAAAACATCATTTTTGCAATAAAAGACGAAAATTTTTATGCAATTGCCATAAATCAACATGAATTAGGTAAAATTTATTTCAATCTTCAACAAATTGATAAAGCTATTTCCAGTTATTTAGAAACCAGCGAAATGTTCCTGAAACTCGAAGACTGGCCTGCATATGCTTATAGTATAATCGATATAGCAAACGTCTATTTTTATAAAGGACAATTTGAAATTGCATCATCCTACTATGACGAAGCTTTTGATATTTTTAAAAATAAACTTAATAAAGAAGATTTTTATTATGGGGCAGCCTTATGTTACCTTAATAAAGGATTAATAAATGACCGCCAGGAAAACTACGAATCTGCTTTAGAGAATTATAGAATAGCTCTTGCATTTAGAAAGAAAAATAAAAAAGAGAATCTGTATTCTTCAGTATATCAATCCATAGCTAACGCATTCGAACGCCTGAACAATAAAGATTCTGCCTTATATTATTATAATCTTGCTGTAAAAAGTGATGAAAAATATCAAATGATTGATGAACTTTTTTACTCTTATATTGAATTAGGCGATTTCTATAAAAGAAACAAAGAATTAAATAAATCAAAAGAGTTCTATATTAAAGCGTATAATCTTTCATTAAAAAATAATCAGGTAATTTATCAGGCTGCAATAACTTCCACACTTGGAGATTTCTACTTAAATATTGACCAAATAGATTCAGCAATTTACTATTTTGAGAAATCGTATTTTATTTCATTGAAACATAAAATTATGATTTATAATAAAAAATCCAGCGAAAATCTTTACAATATATATAGCAAAACAGCTAATACTAATGCCCAATTAAAATATTTAAAGAGATTATTTGAAATAGAACAACTTGACAACACAGATAATACTTCCAAAATGCAAGTACAATATGAGTTTAACGAAAGAATCAAAGAAAAAGAACTGATGGAGTTAAAATCTCAACGTCAGAGGATATTTATAATTAGTATTTCGGTTATGGCTCTGCTACTAGCATCAATTGCTTTCATGTTTTTCAGGCAAAGAGTCAGGCTAAAAAAAATAAATTCTCAACTTGAAATTAAAAACAAGAAGATTGAAAGCCAAACCAGGGATTATGAATTAATTAATATAAAACTTAAAAAGCTTGATGAATTTAAAGAAGGCTTGACCGGAATAATTGTTCATGACCTTAAAAATCCTATAAATTCAATTCTTCATCTCACAGAACTTTTGGATGAAAAAGATGAAAACCGGATTTTAATTAAAAATTTAGCAAATCAAATACTTAATATGGTTCACAATATTTTGGATGTTCAGAAATATGAAAATCTTAAGATGCCTATTGAATTAGGCACTTGCAGGATTAAAGAAATTACTGCTAATTTGATTAAACAAGAAGAATATCTTTCAACCGAAAAAAATCTAATTCTTAAAAATGAAATACCTGATAATTTAATTATTGAAGCCGATTGTGAAAAACTTAGCAGGGTTTTTATAAATCTTATTACAAATGCAATAAAGTTTACTCCAAAAAATGGTACTATTACAATAGGGTACAATTGTGAGAGTGAAGATGCTTGTTTCTTTGTTAAAGACACTGGAATTGGAATTGATAAAAGATTTCAGAAAGATATTTTTAATAAATTCATACAAGTGATTGCTGAAAAATCAGGAAAAGCACTATCCACAGGACTTGGACTAACATACTGCAAAATGGCCATAGAAGCTCATGGTGGCAAAATTTGGCTTGAAAGCGAAGTTGACAAAGGAAGTACTTTCTTTTTTACATTACCCAAAGCATTATAAATTACACTAAAACTACGATAGCATTAAATGAAAAAAATCTTCATAGTTATTTTATTATTTATTTCTATATCAGGATTTACTTATTCACAAGAAAAAAATGCTGCTGACGATTTAATAAAAAGACGTGATGAACTGTTATTATATGAAAACAGTATTGGTAAAGACAGTATTTTTTATACAAAATTAGACACTTTCAAGAATCGTCTTGATAATTATATTCTCAAATTTGGTGCTAATGAAACTTATCATGAAGTTTCCGATTATTGGGGAAAGAAATATGCAGCAATTGACCCCTATGCCACTATTGAATTTTTCAAAAACAATATAAAGCTAGCTGAAAAAGATAACAATAAAAAAGCCATAGCTCTTAATCAGCATGAATTAGCTAAATTGTATTTTAATTTACAACAAGTTGAATATGCCATTGACAGCTATATCAAAACAAGCAAAATGTTTAAGGAAATGAAAGATTGGCATGCTTATGCTTATTGCATTATTGATATTGCAAATGTTTATTACTATAGAGAACAATTTAATATTGCATATTCTTATTACGACGAAGCATTCAACATAATGAAGGATTTTCTGCCAAAAGAAGATTTTTATTATGGTGCGGCATTATGCTATATGAACAAAGGTTCAATTG
This sequence comes from Saprospiraceae bacterium, assembly GCA_021739805.1. Next base: position 4,794 of record JAIPBB010000079.1, read on the forward strand.
AGGAAAGACAAAAAAACTATAAGGCAGCATTAAAAAATTATAAAATTGCTTTTAATTACAAAAAGAAAAATAAAAAAGAAAACCAATACTCATATATTTACCATCACATTGCAGTTGCTTACGAAAACCTAAACAATACTGATTCAGCAATTTACTATTTCAATCTTGCAGTTGAAACTGACAATAAATATAATTTAGTGAATGAGCTTTTCTTTTCACATAAAAGATTTGGCGATTTTTATTTAAGAAATAAAAAAATCAATGAGTCAAAGGAACATTATATAAAAGCTTATTCTCTGGCTAAAAAAAATAATCAACAAATTAATCTTGCTGCTGTAACTGAAGCTTTAGGAAATTTATTTGTGCAAACTGAACAATATGATTCAGCTATTCTTTATTATGAAAAAGCTTTTAATATAGCTTCAAAAGAAAATATTATGCTTCAATGGAGAAATCTTGGTGCAAAGTTAATGAATCTTTATTCCAGGTTTGGTCAAAATGAACAACAGTTAAAATATTTAAAATCGGTTTATGATTATGAAAAGCAGGCTAACACTGATAATTTATACAAAATTGAAGTTCAGTATGAGTTTAATGAAAGAATCAAAGAAAAAGAATTGATGGAGTTAAAATCTCAAAAGCAGCAGATATTCATGATCGGTATTTCTGTCATGACTCTCCTACTCGCATTTATTGCTTTTATGTTTTTCAGGCAAAGAGTAAAGCTTAAAAGAATTAACACAAAACTTGAAAATAAAAACAAAAAAATTGAAACACAGGCACGAAACTTAGAATTAGTTAACCATGAACTAAAAAAACTTGATGAATTTAAAGAAGGCTTGACGGGCTTACTTGTTCATGACCTGAAAAATCCTATAAATTCTATTCTTCATCTTACTGAACTAATAGAAGAAAAGGATGAAAATCAAGCTTTAATCAGACAATGTGGAAATCAAACACTAAATTTGATTCACAATATTTTGGATGTTCATAAATATGAAAATCTTGAAATGCCACTTGATTTATGTTTATGTAAAATTAAAGAAATTACTGATAAATCAATCAGGCAGGAAAAATATCTTTCTAATGAAAAAAACATAATTATCGAAAATACTATTCCAGATTCTTTGGTTATTGAAGTTGATTGTGAAAAGTTAGAAAGAGTATTAACAAATCTTATAACTAATGCAATAAAATTCACTCCCAATAATGGTTCTATAACTATTGGTTATAATGACCAGGAAAACTGCTTCTTTGTCAAAGACACAGGAATGGGAATTGATAAAGAATTTCAGAAAAAAATATTTAATAAATTCTCACAAGTGATTGCTAAAAAATCAGGAAAAGCATTATCTACAGGACTTGGTCTCACCTTCTGTAAATTGGCTATTGAAGCTCATGGCGGTAAAATATGGCTTGAAAGCGAAGCTGGCAAGGGAAGCACTTTCTTTTTTACGCTGCCGAAAAAATAGGAATGATTTGTTTGAAATGAAATTCACTAAAGCATTATTGTTATTTCTTTTTTAATTCTTCAATCTGTTGTTTAGAAAATTCCTTTGCTCGCTCATCACCGTGTTTTATTGTTAGTTTATAGTATTTAATTGCATTTTTATTATCGCCTTTTAATTTGTAAGCTTGTGCAATATTACTTAAAACGACGTAATCAGTGGGTGCTAACTTCTCAGCCTTTAAAAGAGCTTCTAATGCAGGTTCGTAGTTCTCTTTTAAAATATAAACAATTGATAAATTTGACAAACTCTCAACATGATCAGGATAATATTTAAGAACTTCTTCTGCAATTTGTTTCATATTATCAAGCAGCTCATCATCTTCAGTGTCATATAGTTGTATTTGATAACCCTGAATTGCCCCCAACATAAATTCTTTAGGGTCTTCAACTGCTTTGTTATCTGTCCATGTCCAATTGTTTTTTATGCTTGCTGAATATTCAATTGTTTTAATAATTTCTGATGTAAAGTCCTCCCAGTTTTCTAACTCACCATACATATATGCTTTACCAAAACGTATATCAAGACGTGATGGATTTTTTGATATTCCCATGTCTGCATAGTCAAAGCCCTTTTGTAATAAATCAGGGTCGTAATAAGTGTTACTATAAATATAGCCAATTGGATCTTTACTTGATGTGTCGTTATCCATCACCTGGAGCACTTCTTCTCCTTCCGGAGGATTATTGCCAATTTCAAGTATTTCCTTCTTGCTCAAATTCACATAATAGTTAAAATAAGCAACATACAATTCCGGGTCGTTGCTATCAGATGCTTCCCATTTGCTTAAAAGTTCAACCTGACCAAGACTATCCTTATCGGAAACAAGCTTATTAAATTGTTGTTTAAATGTTTGTCCAATTGCCTGATTGAAAAGCAAAATCAAGGCAAAAATTAAAAATGTTGTTTGATTCTTCATTGTTGTATGTTTTTGTTTTGGTTGGTATTAGTGCTTCATATCGCTTGTATGCTTAAAATTACCCATTCTTCACCATTTCATCAAAACTATAGATAACTTTCAACTTATGCTTTTTAAAATATTCTATTACTTTATCATAGCTCAAATTTGATGTTACCATAATAAAATCGCCACCCCAGGCACCAAGTGATTTTATTTCACCATCAAAATCAGAAAAATGTGAATCTTTAATTCTTTTCTTCTTAATTGCTTTTGAAACAATGGTTTCATGCTCAATTATTGCTTTATCAAAATCATCTAATCGTTTTGAAAATGCAAGTTCTTTTGTTAATTCAGAAATTTCGTCTAAAATTTTAGTATTAGGTTTATAACGCTTTTTGAAATCTAAGATGCTTTCCAGAGAGCTTTGCTTTTTGCCTAAATAGACAAAATAAATATTACCATTGAAATCGGGTATAAAACTAACATCAAACTGTTCGGGCAATCCATTTTTTAATTGATAAAGAATTGGCTTATTTGAGCGGGCACAGGCAATATCATATCCTGAACCTTTAAAAGCTTGTTCATTAAGTTTGTATGGGTCAATATCAGCCCAATAAGCAATATTTGAAATAAGTGTTGAACTGCTACCTAAACCGTACTTTCTATCAAAATTTAGATTTGAATTGACTTGTAAGCCAACAGTTGTTCTCAGAAAGTCTTTATTGAAATTCGAAGCTATGGACAATATTTCGGCTAAATTTTCTGCGATTTGATTTTCGTTGCTCGAAAGTATCTCAAAGTTATTTTTTCTAAAATTAGCCGTAAACCAAAGTTTGTTATTCTCATATGATTTCCAGTTGATTATTTCGGTATTGTCCGATTCTGTTACTTCCAGATATTGTCCGAATTTTACCGGAACAGCTAAAGCTAAAGCACCATCAAGGACGAAATATTCTCCTGAGATTAGTAATTTTCCGTTTGAATAGTATTCTTTAGTTTTCAAGTTTTCTTATTAGGAATTAGTTTTGCGAAAATTGTTCAGAAATTTTTCCACGCTATTGTTAGAAACTATATTGTTTTTAAAATATTCGACAGCTTCATCTTTTTCAACTTCGTTTGCATTAAATTTGTTTAAGATATTCAATAAGTGCATTTTCATATGTCCTAGTTGAATACCGCTGGTAACCAATGATTTCAAAGCCCCGAAATTGTTTGACAAGCCTGCAGCAGCAGCAATTCTCATCAGCTCTTTTGCATCTGGATTTCCAAGTAACTCTAATGAACGTTTTGCCAATGGATGCAATGATGTTAAACCGCCAACTGTTCCCATCGACAATGGAATTGTCAATGTATATTTGAATTTTCCGTCATTTATTTCAATATCAGTAAGGCTTTTGTATTTCCCGTCTTTTGAAGCATAAGCATGACCACAAGCTTCAATTGCCCTGAAATCATTTCCGGTTGCAAGAGCAATAGCATCAATACCATTAAAGATTCCTTTATTGTGAGTTGTTGCCCGATGAACATCAATTTTTGCTACCTGAACAGCTTTTTCAAATTTCCATACAAAATCCTCGGCTGTCATATTTTCATCCATATCGGCAAACTTTTCAATATCACACTCAAGCCAGCATTTAACAAGGCAATCAGGTGTGTAATTCGATAAAATTGACATTATGATTTCGGCATGCTTTTCATCACCAACAAACTTGCTGTTTTCTCTCAAATACTTCTTTAGACTAATATCGAAATCTTCAAGACATGAATTAATAAAATTAGCTCCCATAGCATCAACTGTGTCAAAAGTTGCTTTGAGCTGAAAATAATCTTCAATTTCAGAAGTTTTATCAACCAGTTCAATGTCAAGGATTCCCCCACCCCTGCCAATCATTTTTTCAGTATGGTGAGCAGCATCTTTTATTAAAATCTGCTTCAATTCAGGCATGGATTTTTTCAACTTTTCAGCATCGCCTTTCCATAAAAAATGAACCTGCCCAATTTTTTTCATTTCATTAATCTCAGTATGAAAACCACCATTTTCAGCCCAAAACTTTGCACTTTTTGCCGCTGCTGCAATAACTGAACTTTCTTCAATTACCAAGGGGAGAATGTAATTTTTCCCATCAATCAGAAAATTTGGAGCAACACCAAAAGGCATATAAAAGTTAGAAATAGTGTTTTCACCAAACTCATCAAAAAGCTTTTGAACCTTCTCATCACTGTGCCAGTAGGCCTTTAACTCTTCTTCAACAATCGAAGGCTCATCAAAATAAGTAGAGACAAGCTTTAACTTATCTTCCTTTGATAATTTTGAAAATCCTGTGATAATATTTCTTTCCTTCATTGTGAAATTAATTTGTTCAAAAGTACGAAAAAATAAAATAAGTATAGCTAGTCGGAGTGCGACTATAAGTCGCGCTCCGACTTGTTGTATTAAAAGAGTCTGGAGTATAGAGTTGTAAATATCTAAAATCTAAAACTTAACTTATTAAAGCTAAGTTTTCCTTCCTGCCATAAATTGAATGGATTTTGAATTCTTATAATTTCGGTGCAGGATAGACCGGCATTTGGAATACAATAAAACCAAAAAGAATAGTTAGTCGGAGTGCGACTGGGAGAGCTTTGATTGTTAATCGGGGCGCGACTTATAGTCGCACTCCGACTTATTGCAAACTTTTCTGCAGATTTCCATATAGTTTTAGAAATTTGAAATTCATCTTCAAATATCTGCTTTGCAATAACAGCAATGAATTTAGAAGTATTATTATTTCTTATTTCAAATGAATATCCTTGTTCGTTTATTTCTACTTTTTGAATTGTAGCATTATTACCTGATTCATTTTCGCTTATCCATTTAAATACTAAATCTTCACTCCATTTTTGAAGATTGTTATCTCTTTGTGAATTCAAAGCAGGAAAAGCTAATGCAGATAAATCACTAATTGGAATATTACTTAAAACATTAGATTGAATTTCTATTTCTGAAACTTCAAAATCTCTGATTTTTACATTGACTTCTTCGGGCTTTATTTCAATTTTATTTGTTGAGTTTTGATTGAAAATCTGTTGAAGTTTTGACAGCGAAATATTTTGCTTTTCAATAAAATTCAAAATAGTTTTTTGTTCTTCTGAAAGATCTGACTCAGATTCTACAAAACTTTGATTTTCTGCATATTTAACGCCTAAGTCCTGAAGCAATTGTTCAAATAGTTTGTTTTCGTTTATTTCATTCCTGAATAGCTTCAGAAGTCTGGAAGAAAGATAATAATTATTGCTTTGCTCCTCTCCTTTTTCAATTAAAACTATTTCGTTTGGCAGGCAAAATTTTGTTTCATTCAGTACGGGATTATAAGCTTCAAATAAATAGCAATCTTTCAAAGCTGACAACAACTTATTTCTATCAGAAACACTGGAATCTTTATAAACCTTCAATAGCTTTTTTAGGTCTGTTTTGTAGGTTTTGCTATGAATTTCCAATGTTTCGGAATTATACTTTGATAAATTCTCCAAAACTTCAGCAAGCTCATCTGGTTCAGTTAAACCAAAATCCTTTAAAAACTCAAGTACTTGCTGGTTTTTGGCAATTGTTCTTTTAAGAATTTTATATTTACTTCTTTGGCTTCCCGGCAGATAAACAATTGAATTTCCGTTTTTATCAAAGCCTTCAGAAATTGAATTATCATTTAATTTAATAAAAGCTTTTGATCTTAAATTATAATACTGAGATTGGTTTTCCTTACTCCATAAATATCTCTTATTATGCAAAATAGAGTAAAATTGAATAAACCATTTATCATTCTTTTGCTTTAAAAAATCAGGTTTTAAGGATAGATGAAAAGCAAATTTCTCAAACCCAACCTCCAAAATATTTAGCTGTGATGACAAATACTTTCTTAAATCATCAAATCCTTCATCATTAAGTTTTAAAGAGACCCATTCCTTTCTTGCAAACAAAGCCTTTAAATCATTTTTTTGCAACAACTCACAAATCTCAGAATCAGTGGCTAAAGCCAATTCATTTGCATACTCGAATTTTCCTGATTCCGTTGGAATAAGTTTCTTTTCCGAAAGCTTTTTGAGAACAACATCATAAAATACTTTATAAACCAAATTTTCATTTTCTGAAACTGTATCAGTTGTGATTTTCCTGATTGGCAGTATGTTTGGGAAATCAGCATTTAAAAAACCAATATCTCTCAATCTTGTTAATTTGCTTCCAAAAAAATCAGCTATTTCATTTATTAAAATAATGTTTTCATTGGCTTTAAACTTATCAAACGGAACACTTTCGCGTGTGGGTGTAGTTGTGAAAGCTGCATTAATAAGAAAGTCCAGATGAGTTTCCTGCAAAGTAGAAAAGTAAACAAATAATTTTGAGTTTGGAATTGGCTCAACAGTCTCCTTTCCCCTGCTGGTTTTGATTTTAAAAGCAATCTCAATATTCTGCTTTTCCTTTTTTAAAAGAAGGAATTTTTCATCTTCCCTTGATTGAACCGAAGATTTTATTAAAACTTTTTGAATTTCATCTTCAACTTTAATTACTTCTTTTTCAATATAATCCGAAGTCTTTTTGGTGTCGAGTTTAATTTCGATTTTGTTGACGTGGGTAAGAAACAGCAAGTAATAAGCATTAAGCTCATTCAGTCCCTGCCTGACAATATTATAGATTTTGTTTCTTTCTGATTCTTTAAAAGGCATTACAAACAATGTGGAATATTGAGTTTCTGGGTTTTGTTTAGCAGTTTTTTCCAGTACTTCGTAATCAGTTATTTTATAATGATAATCGCCGGAGTGAATTTCAGGCTCATCGGTAATTGCAAAAACAGATTTGAATCCAATGCCAAACTTTCCGATTAAATTAACTTCTTCTGCCCTATTCTTAGTCGTATTGGCAAAGGTTGTGATTGATTTCAGGTCTTCTTCGTCAAAGTCTTTTCCATTATGACGAATTTCAATTCTATCAGGAAAAAGTTCAAATTTTATGCTTTTGTGAGTAGTGAAAGTTTTTCTCCTTGCATAAGCATCTTCAGTGTTTTGCAGTATTTCATCAATAAAACGGGCAGGCTTTGAGTACATACCAGAAAGCAACTCAGCATGGCGGTTTCCCTTGGCTTTGTTAGCTGTAACAGCTTGTTTTGAGCGTTTGATATGTTCTTTTAGAGATAAGCCTTTCATCCGTATTAAAATGTTCGGTAAAGATAGAAAATCATTGGAATATTTTAATTATAAACAGATTTTGAAATTTGATAAAATATTTATTCAATAATTTGGATATTTATAAGAATTTTATTAATATTGTTTGATAATTGTTGATTTGAATTTATTATTTATGAAACGATTTAATATACTGTTTGCCATTTTAGTAGTTATCGGAATGGTTTATTCATGCAAAAAGGAAAAACCTATTACCGTTAATCCAAATTGGGTAGAACAGAATGTTACTACTGATAGTGGATTTTCGTATTTTAGTAATTTTGAAATAATTGATAATGAATATTTTGTGTTGGGTTATGTTAATGGTCAAAATTATTGGCGGGGCACATATATTTATAAATCTAATGACCAGGGTTCAAATTGGAGCAAAATGAATTACTTTGACACTATTTTTGGTGGTATTGGATTTATCGACCATAATATTGGATTTTTATGTACAGGTGATTTAAATAGTAATAGATATATATTAAAAACTATTGATAAAGGAATCAATTGGGATACAATTAGTATTGGCTGGTTTACTTTTCATGATTTTTATTCTTTAGGAATAAATAAAAATTTTGCTTTTGGTAATGGAGGAGTATTTTTAAGTACAGATATAGGTAATACATGGCAAAATGTTCTTTCATCATCTTATGCAATTCGCACTATTGATTTTGCTAACAATATGATAGGTTATGGAGCAAATACATATGGATATATATATAAAACAAATGATGGTGGTAAAAATTGGATTCAAATAAATTCCATGAGTGAAGTTCAGTTCTATCAACTGGATTTTTATAATGAAAACAAAGGAATTGCTATAGTTGAAGATTCCAGAGATCACTCAATTCCAAAAGTTATTAAACTATTATTTACAATTGATGGCGGAATGAATTGGGTCGATATGAATGTTGAAAGCAATATCATTAAATTGACAGGATCTTGTCGATTATGTTTTAAATCTGAAAATGAAATTTATTTAGGTGCCAATGGAATATTTTATACGAATGATTTTGGAAATAATTGGACAACACAATATTCATTACCCAGATTTGAATCTATAACTGATTTAAAAATTTCTGGGAATATTGGTATCGCAGCATCTGCAAATAAAATTCTTAAATGTAATAATCTGCCTTAACAAATTAATATTCATGCTTTCCTTCAACTGTTTATTTTATGATATTAGAAAAGAAATTCAGCCATAAAAATTAAGAGCCTATCAGTTTTCAGAATTATTTTCCTTAGAAGTTAAATTAAACTGCTCAGGAAATCTGGCGTTTTTTCCTTTATAAAATTCTTCAATTTTTTCGAAATCTTCTTTATAATTACCACTTGGATATATTAAGGGGCCAATTCCTGCTTCCTTTTTTTTGTAGTCGAGAAATCCAAGAACCAGAGGCACTTTTGCCTGGGTGGCAACATAATAAAATCCTTTTTTCCAGTTTTTCACTAAGCTTCTGGTTCCTTCAGGTGTAATAGTTATTATTAATGCTTCACTTTTATCAAACATTTCAACCGTGCTACTCACAACATTTGAGCTTTTTGTTCTGTTTACAGGTACACCACCTAAGCCCAGAATAATTCTTTTTATGGGGAACTTAAAAAACTCCTGCTTGATTAAAAACTTAACATCTAATTTTAATATCCAAAATGCAAGCCTGCCAATAACAAAGTCCCAGTTAGAAGTGTGTGGAGCAATCACTAAAACACATTTTTTTATGTCCTTTGAAAAGCTGCCGGTAATTTTCCAACCGAAAAGGGATAATATGAATTTTGAGATTTTTTGCAAAGCTTTAATTATATTGGTGATTTACAATTTTCAAAATTAGTATTATTATTTTAATTGAAAATAATTTTAATAAATTAGGATTTTTAATAAAGTTTTTCAATATATTTGAATAATATTAGTATTATTGAGTTTCCACAATTATTTAAATGTCTGTCTATTTAAGTGAGAATTAACTTTACCATATTACTTATTATTATCTCTTTTTTTGCAAAAGCTCAATTAGGGCTTGATGGAAATGAATTTCTTGATGATGAAGTGGAAAGAATTATCTTAAACTACCATAATCATGATGTAAAGAAATTTAAAATTGTATATAAATCAGATTTTGGTAAAGAAGTAGTTTATTATAAATTTGAAAATGATTCCATATTTACACATAAATGGGAAAATAGCATTGATACATATGCTATTAAACAAAATAGAATTTCCTATATTGACACTGAAGCTGACAAAATATATTTCGAAACACACATAATTGAAAATCTTGATTCTGCGGATTTTAACACATATAGCAGTTACCAGATTAAAGAAGCAGACACTATATTACTTTATCAAAAAGTTAAATACATAGATACATTAAAAAAATGCACAGTAATAATAAATAAGGTTTTAAGAGATTCTTATTATAATCTTACCAAAAGAGAAATGTATAATTTGCCAGGTGATTCAATTCGAACTGATTATTATGAATTTGGTTTTAATAAATGGTATTTATTTTCAAATGAAACAGAATTTGAAAAAATAACAACTAAAAAAAAATCCAAAATCGAAGTAATAACTATTAATAGACTATATAAAAAGATGGTTTCTGATTCATCAAAAGTTGAATATCGCCCTTGCAATAATGAAATTATAAGAACTATTTACTATAAAAGAAATGGAAGGATTAAAAAGGTGAAAATAAGTGAAAAGGACTCATTTTCTAGTTTTGTTGATATTGAAATCCTTAAGCCTTCTAAAATTAGATAAATGCTACATTTAGTTAGTAATTTATAATATGAAATCTTAAACCTATAAAAAATTAAAGAATGATTGCCTTTGCGATTATTAGTTTTGTAATAATTCTCTATTTTGCGATTAAATGGATAAGCAGAGATAAATGGATTACTCCTAATATCCCTTTTCCGCCTGAATGGAGAACAATACTTATAGAAAAAATAAGCTTTTACAATTCCTTGTCCGAAGAAGAAAAACAACAATTTGAATATAAAGTTCATGAATTTCTTTTGAATTATAGAATCACTGGAATCAATGTTAATATTGACCAAACTGATAAAATATTGCTTGCCGCCAGTGCTGTAATTCCGGTTTTAGCTTTTCCTGATTGGAGATATACAAACTTAAGCGAAGTTCTGATTTATCCTGATATGTTTAATGAAAAGTTTGAAACTGAAGGTCCTGACAGAGAAATCCTTGGAATGGTTGGAAGCGGATATATGGAAGGAAAAATGATAATTTCAAAACCGGCTTTACATTTTGGATTTGCGAATGAATCGGATAAGAAAAATACAGCCATACACGAATTTGTCCATTTGATTGACAAGCAAGATGGGGTAATAGACGGAATCCCTGAACTTCTTTTGGAGCATCAATATTCAATTCCTTGGTTTGATTTAATGTATAAAGAAATCGACCGTATTTATGCTAACCAATCTGATATTAATCCTTATGGAGCAACAAACACTGTTGAGTTTTTTGCTGTCGTAAGCGAATATTTTTTTGAAAGACCAAAATTAATGCAGAAAAAACATCCTGAACTTTACAGCCTTTTAGAAAAAACCTTTCACCAAAAAATGAGTTCCAGAAAATTAAAAAGTAATTTTAAAAGTTTAGGTAGAAACAGTAAATGTCCCTGTGGAAGTGGTAAGAAGTTTAAGAATTGTTGTGGTCATAAGCATAAGCAACTTCAATAATCAGAAATATTTATTTATGTTTTAATTCTAAAATACAATCTTTCAAGTGGATTTAACGTTTGCTTTTTGGCTGAATGTAATTTAATGATAAAACAGGTTAATTTCCCCAAAAAAGCTATTTGGATTTTACTCCTATTAACTTCTATACAACTATCATCATTTTCCCAGGTAAATCTTACAATTGATACTGGCAGAGTACAAAGAAAAGCAAAAAGAGCAAGAAGATTTGCTTTCAATCCTGAGAAACTAGCAAAATCCTTAACTGCAAATTATTCTGATGATGAAAGGAAAGTTATCGCAATTACGTATTGGATAACCAAAAACATCAATTACAGATATAATGCTTATGTTAGTAGAAGCATAAAGGGGTTAACTTCAAAACAAGTATTAAAAACAAGAAAAGCTCTTTGTGGAGAATACGCACAACTCTTCAAAGATATGTGTGAAGCTGTGGATGTCAAAGCTGAGATTGTAAACGGCTATACAACAGATTTCGATTTATTCCCCGACGACACACTTTATTGGGCGGAACATGCCTGGTCGATAGTGAGCATAAATGGGAAGTGGTATTTAATGGATTTGACCTGGGGAAGTGGTTATATTAAACAAAAAAAGCAATATGTTAGGAGATTTTTGTGGTGGGCTTTTAATATATCTTATGAAAGAAAATTCAAATATGTACACAGCTTAAATCCAAATTGGTTCTATGTTAAGCCGGAAATAATGGTTCACTCCCATTTGCCGAATTTAAAAATGTTTCAACTTCTGTCAGTGCCAGTTCCAATTGATTCGTTTATTGTTGGAAATTCAGCAATTAAAGATTTTATCGATTTGAATAATTCTATAGAAAGTCAGAATTCGGAAATAGAACAATTTGTAAATTCATCTTCATTAAATAAGAATTTATATGAAGCAGAAAATGGCTATATAACAAACAGAAAAAACCATAGAGTTAAAGGATTTAACTATTATCTGGCTGCTGATTCACTTATAAGTAATTCCTTAAATCCTAAAACCAAACTTATTGATGGACCCGAAAGTTTATTAGATGAAATTAAGAGCTATTGCCAGATTGCAGATTCTTTTCTTCTTCTCAGTATAAAAGACAATAAAAGAGAATTTTCAAACTATCATCAAAGAAGCATAAATTGGAAAACCGACCTTAAAGGTTGTAATAATCTTATAAAAAAAAGCTTAAGGACTCGCAAAAAACTAAACCAGAAACAATATAAATTAATTAGAAAAATAAAAGTTAAAAACAGATCTGCTATTCATTATTTTACTCTGACTTCCAAACGTTTTAATAATATCAGTATTAACATAGTGAATAGACCAAGAACAAAGCTATTTTCTGACTCTGTTTTAAGTTCAAAATACATTAAAATGGCTGACAGTATTTATGGAACATCATTAAACTCGATAAAAATTAAGGATTCTTTATTTCAGTTTTATTCGCAAAGCCTGCAAGACAGTTTGGTTGAATTTGAGAGTAGAAACTTAGAATTACATTATGAAAATTTTAGAAATTTAAGAAGTTACGTGCAATATAAAAAAGTTTTTTTGCCATGGATTTATTTTTCAGATTCTCCAATAAAAAAGGAATGGTTCTCTTCAATTCTTTATTATGCTGACAGCTTAAATAAATCTTTCACAGATACTGTTTTGGTTGGACTTTACAAAAGTCAAAAAATGGCGTACTATCAAATGAAGGAATATTCTAAGTCATCAAAAAAAGCACTTAAATTATTGAAACTCGCTAAAAAGAAGTCAGTTTATAATCAAGATGAAGACAGCCTTTTTTATTCATATATGGAAAATTTTCAATTAAATTTTAGTGAATACACCAAACAAGTCGAAGATAATTTGATGCCTAATAATAAGCTTGCGAATAAATTGAAAATGCAATCCAGATTTCTGAAGAAATCTGATACGAAATTAAATAAAGACAATCTCCTTGAAAATTCCAGACACACACAATATATGTTTTATAGGATATCAATTAAAAAAGCTGAAGATAAACGAATGAGATATGTTAGAAGGAAAGTTGGAA
>JAIPBB010000080.1 GCA_021739805.1 Saprospiraceae bacterium
GTGTGGAGAAGTACAAATGTTAAAGCATCTTCTGCAACAAGCGTGTCCTGGACTAAGATTTCAAGTTTTGGATCATCAAATACACTGAGAGTGATTGAGCAATCTCCCGCAGATGTAAATGTTTTATATGTTGCAAGAAGTGGTGCTTTATATCGTTCCGATAACGTAAATTCAGCTTCTCCAACATGGACTGATTTATCATCAAATCTCCCTAATAATACACTGCCAACTGATATAGAAGCACATCCTACAAATCAAAACATTGTTTATATGACACAATCGAACAATGTTTACAAATCTTTAAATAAAGGAGCCACCTGGACAGATATTTCTGCTAATCTCCCAAATATTAGTACAAATTGCATTGTTTATGATACTACTTCAAACGAAGGACTTTATGTTGGGACAGATTTTGGAGTTTATTATAAAGATGCATCAATGTTGCAATGGGTATCATTTTCTACAGGTTTACCTACTTCAGGTGAAGTAACTGAATTAGAAATTTACTATGACTCAAATCCTTTGAACTCAAGATTAACTGCGGCAACTTATGGAAGAGGATTATGGCAATCTGATTTATATACAAGTGCTTCAACAAATACAATAAACTTTTCAGCTAGTTCAAACTCCATTTTGGTTGGAGACTCCATAGACTTCACTGACATGTCATCTCCAAACCCATCATCATGGCAATGGACTTTTTATGGCGGTACTCCTTCCACTTCAAACTTGCAAAATCCGGTTAATATTAAATATAATGCAACGGGTGTTTATGATGTGAAATTAGTTGCTACAACAGTAAATGGAACTGATAGTCTTGTTAAAACTAATTATATTACAGTAAATATCCCAAATCCTTATTGTGCTGCCAGTTCAACAACTTGTGATGAATATATTGGAAATGTTGCAGTAGGAACAATTAATAATACAAGTTTGTGTGGTAATTATACTGATTATACAAGCACTCATTCAACAAATATGACAATAGGAAATTCATATTCTCTAACTGTTAGTAATCCTGTGACATATTCAGGAGACCAATGTGGTGTTTGGGTTGACTGGAATCAGGATGGTGATTTTTATGATGCAAACGAAAGCTTAAATGTAATAGGTGGACCCGGTACTTTCACATCGACAATTATTCCACCATCATCAGCAGTAATTGGAGCTACACGAATGAGAATAAGGGTTATGTACACCGGAACTGTTTCGCCATGTGGAACAACCAGCTATGGCGAAGTTGAAGATTATACTGTTGTTGTCCAATCTGCAGCTGCTAATATGGTAATTTCACCTTCAAGTCATAGTGTAACAAGTGCGGCAGGTTCTGTGCAGTTTTTTTTAGCATCAAATGTTAGTTGGAGTGCTTTAAGCAACTCCGGTTGGTTATCTTTATCTCCTTCTTCAGGTAGTGGAAACGCAACAGCTATTGCAACATATAGTGCGAATACTTCTTCTAATCCCCGAACTGCAACAATTACATTTTCAGGTTCTGGTGTAAGCAATCAAATTGTTACTGTTACACAGGCAGGTCTTAGTGGGGTTCTTACAGTTTCACCTTCAAATCAAAATGTTGGTGCTGCTTCAGGATATACAGCTTTTACAGTTAATTCGAATATATCATGGTCAGCAACTGACAATGCTAGCTGGCTTAGTTTAAGTCCGGCAAGTGCAACCGGTAATGGCATGTTGACAGCAACTTTTACAGCAAATACAAGTGCAAACCCGAGGACTGCAACAATCACCTTTACAGGAAGTGGCGTAAGTAATCAAATAGTTACAGTAACCCAGGCTGGGGTAACACAATTTCTAACAATTTCTCCGACAAGTCAAAATGTTAGTGCGGCTGCCGGAAATACGAACTTTACAATATCTTCAAATGTTGCATGGTCGGCATCTGATAATGCGAGCTGGCTTAGTTTAAGTCCGCTAAGTGGTAATGGAAATGGAACACTTACTGCAACTTATACAGCAAATACAACATCAAATCCACGAGCAGCAATAATAACTTTAACAGGAACTGGTGTAAATAATCAAACTGTTACTTTTATTCAAGCAGGTGGTTCTTCATTATCTCTTGTGGTCTCGCCTCCAAATCAAAATGTTGGGGACGCTGCCGGAAGTACGAACTTTACTATTACTTCTAATGTTGCATGGTCAGCAACTGACGATGCAACTTGGCTAAGTTTAAGCCCGGCAAGCGGAAATGGCAATGGAACATTGACAGCTACTTTTACAGCAAACACAACTGTTAATCCCCGAACTGCTACACTAACATTTACCGGAAGTGGAGTTAGCAATCAAACTGTTACTGTAACTCAAGCCGGGATTACAGCTAATTTAAGTATAAGCCCGCCAAGTCAGAATGTTGCATCTTCAGCCGGAAATACATCATTTAATATATTATCAAATACTTCATGGTCGGCAGTTACTAATGCAACATGGTTAAGTTTAAACCCGACAAGTGGAAATGGTAATGGCATGCTAACAGCAACTTTTACAGCAAATACATCTGCAAATTCTCGGACAGGAACAATAACAGTTTCAGCTAACGGAGCCTCCCAAACTGCAACTGTTGTACAAGCCGGAAGTTCAAATTATTTAACAATTACGCCCGTTAATCAAAATGCAACTGCAGCAGCCGGAAGCAAAACATATACTATTAATTCAAACGTTTCGTGGACACTTAGCGATGACCAATCATGGTTAACAGTTTCTCCTGATACCGGAAGCGGAAATGCGACAATAACTGCAACTTATTCGGCAAACTCAAATAGTGGACCAAGAATAGCAACAATAACAGTTGTTGGTAATGGAATTAGTGCAAACCAACAAGCCACTTTAACCCAGGCTAGTTTAGGTTTTTATATGATTATTAATCCAATGGTCTATGATATTGGAGATACTTCAGGATTAGTTGAGTTTAACGTATCTTCAAACACAAATTGGAATGCAATAAGTAGTGATAATTGGTTATCTATTAATCCAACATCAGGCTTTGGAAATGATACTATAATAGCAACTTTTACCGCTAATCCAAATTATGATTTAAGAAAAGGATATATTACTATAAATGCTCAAAATGTTGGAACACAATTGCTAACTGTTAACCAGGAAGGATTTGGTGTTGGGATTTCTGAGAAGTCAAAAGGCTTCATTAAAATATACCCAAATCCTGTTAAAGAGCTTCTTTATATTAATACTTCTGATGATAATAAATATCAGCTTAAACTCTTTAATGTTTTAGGTGAAGTTTTATACTTAAATGAATTTAAATCTTCTGAAAACATTGATGTTAGTAAATTTGCTAAAGGTATTTACTTCCTTGAAGTTAACAAGACCAGCGGAGACTTTGAGAGAGTTGTGAGGAAGATTGTTGTGGAGTAAAGTCGTTACTCGTTACTCGTTACTCGTTTCTCGTTTCTGGTTTCTCGTTACTCGTTTCTCGTTACTCGTTACTTGTTACTCGTTTCTCGTTTCTCGTTTCTCGTTGCTCGTTGACTTCCGACTCCGACTTTTACCTATTACTGGTTAATTTCTGCCGATAACTGATTTCTTTGAGAATGATTTCTTTTTAAATGTAATTTTAGTCAATATAGTATGTTTTGGAATGAATAGAGTTTCGTATGTTTTGGTATTATTTGGAGTTTTAACATAGTTTAACCTTTGTTAACATCTTCTTAAACTATTTGATATTAATATTGTAAAGTCAAATTTGAGTTGAAAAATTCGAATTTATTTCCAGACAAAATAATAGATTATGACTTTAAGCATTGATCTTGATAAACAACTCAAACTTCGCAATATGACTATTGATGAGCTTTGTGATAAAGCTCTTTTTACACCAACTGAAATAGCTATTTTAAAGAAAATTACACTGAGAGATTCAAGATTAAAGATATTGGAAAAAGTTTGTAAAGCACTTGATTGCGATGTTCAGGATGTTTTGATTTATGAGAATAAGGAAGAAGAAAAATAATTTTTTTGGTTTTAGTAATATTTGAGAAAACCCGTCATAAATTTGTGGCGGGTTTTCTTTTAATAAATTTATAAAAATATTATTTTTGCACAAAATAAACAATTATGGCAAAACACAAAATAGACATTGAAAAATTCAGTAATGCAGCTGAAAGAATAAGTGCTCTTGCCCATCCGGTTAGAATAGCTATTATTGGTCTTCTGGATTATAAATCTATGAATGTGACTTCAATTTTAAAAAGTCTTCAAATTGACCAACCAAATGCATCACATCATTTAAAAATTCTTAAAGATTATGGAATTGTATCTTCAAGAAGAGATGGGAGAGATATGTATTATACATTGAAACAAAATTCTTTAATGCATATTTTAAATTGTGCTGACAGTTTGCAATAAGATTTTAATCTAAAGTCTTTATTGAATTTTGATTAGGCAATTGTTTTCAAATCCACAGTTGCTTAAAACTCTGAAAAGAATCAAAATCAAAAGGCATATCATCTCCAGAATAGTCCTTATTATAATGCTATTCTGCTAACCCACATTTTTCGAAAGTAACTCCTGTTGACCTAGGCTGAATTTTCTGGGGTTTCCAATTATATTCAAAATAATCTAGTTTAATTCCTTTGTATTCATTTTGAGATAATAAAAAAAGATTATTCAATTTTGAATTAAAGCCGAATTTATAGATATCTACTTTCAATCCTTCTTTAGAAACATATTCTCTGTGCTTATAATAATCTTTTGGTTGGTCATTGAATCCATCTCCATATTTAGTTTTGAAGAATTCAGTGACAAATATTGATAAGGTATCATTATCGTATTCGAATTTGACCCCTCGATTATCTCCTTTAACTAAATAATTATTGATAAATGCAGTTTGGAAACCACCTTTTTTATCTCCAAATGCAATAATTACTTTGAAATCTTCTATAGAAGAACCATTTGCATAGGTTTTGTCAATAAAAAAAATAGCATCATCTAATCCATCCTTATTAATGTCAAAATAACTTGCATGCTGAAATTCATAATCTGGAAACTGTTTCTTGATGTAAATTTCCAGGCTTGAATACTTCGATGGTATTTCTATTAGTGAATCTCCCTGATAGGCTATTTGCTTTACTCTTTCTCTGATTTTTATTTCGAAATCGGAACAATTTGTCTGTTGTTTCGGCACTGGATTGTTAAAATATTCGATATAATAATCTCTAAATAAAATTTTTCCTTCCAAGCCTGTTTCATAAGGAAAATCATAATTCGCTCCTGTATGATCACCAATATCATCCCATTTTATATCAGAACATAAGAATTTTAGATGTTTTCCATCCCATGAATATATATCTTCTCCGAAATCGGCACCAGATGCATAATTATTTACTTTTACTCCCAATAAATCCACTCCCAAATCAATACCTAAGGATGAAATTTCATATAGTTCCTCTCTATATGCCCTAAATGGAATTTGAAGTTTATCAATAATACTATCATTTTTAAAGGCAAAAACTGCATTATTTGCATACAAAAAGGAAATTCCTTTGTGCTTATTGCTTTTTATATATCTGGTAGTTAAACACAAATCTTTGTAATCAACATAATATGGTTTGTTATTCCATTCAACTTTATGCCAGCCGCCCTGCATATTTATATTCGGCTCGACTACTTTAATTCTAGTATTCAAAGGCAAACAAAAATTTACCTTAGCATTTGTATCTGGTTCAGTACGTAAGGCTGCCTGATCGTTGTTAACTATTGAAAAGGGAAAGTCAAAATATTTATTTGTGATTTTTGAATCATCAATCAATTTAATATCAGATTTAATAATCTCACTGCCGGTCCATTCATATAGTTTATAGCCTTTATCCCAATAATTATATAGTGCAAAAACGTCATTATTTGATAGATAAGTTTTACCAATTGCCATCAAATAAAAGCCATTATTAAATTCTGTGTCTTCAGAAATTGATTTTTGATAAATCAAAGAATTATGCCTGAAAACTTTGAAATTTAATTTGGAATTAATTACTTTCAAAAGTATCTTATCATTCGCATTGTTTAGATTATCAATGTAAGCGTCAACTAATATATTATCCCAAACATAGGCAAGTTGGTTTTTAAAAATAATAGGAATCCATAATCCGGGATTGCCACTTATTGTATCCTTAATATGCTTCATATTATAGCATTCAACAATTGACGATGAATGTTTTAATTTCCCCACTGTCTTCGATGAGAGTGAAGGCTGAGCACGAATATTGGCATTATTGGTATATACTATATGGTTTTGGCAAAATATTGTGTTAACACTAAATGATAATATTACGAGAATAAAGAGAATCTTATAAAAATGATTCATTAGATTTTTTTGTTTTGTTACTTGGTTTGTGAGTTTCAGCTAAATAGTATAAATTACAAATAGTAATTCACAATTATTAATGTTTTAATATATTGTCTTTAATATTTAAAGTATTATTAATGCAATTTTACTCAAAGCACATCAATACAAAATTTTCATCAAGTTCTTTTTGAATCGAGAACAATCCTACTTCGACTTATCCGGTGCCTTTGGAATAGGAGGTAAGCCTTTATAATTCTTAAGCTCTTCCTTTATAATTTCTATTGCTTTGTTTAGTTGTTCATCTTCTCCGGCATATTCTTTTGCGGGGTCGTTATCAACAACAACATCTGGTTCAACTCCATATCCTTCAATTATCCATTTGCTTTCTTCCGATGAATATGAGGCAAATTCGGGTTTGTTTAATTGTCCGCCGTCAATAAAAGGAAGCGAGCCACGAATTCCAACAACACCGCCCCAGGTTCTAAGTCCAACTACTTTTCCAATTCCATGTTTTTTAAATGAATAGGGGAATAAATCGCCATCGGATGCAGAGTAATTATTTACAATTAAAACCATTGGTCCATTCATCATTTGTCGAGGAGTTTGCCCGGGAACTTCTGAATTACGACTCATATTTGCTCTTGTAATTTCACGTCTTAATCTTTCAATTATCATTGGTGAAACATTTCCGCCTCCATTTCCTCTGCCATCAATAACAAGTGCTTTTTTGTTTAATTGTGGATAGAAATATTTTGCAAATTCATTTAAACCTGTTGAAACCATATCAGGAATATGAATGTAGCCAACTTCTCCATTCGTTGCTTTATTTACCTTTTCGATATTGCCTTGAACCCATGTGAAGTAGTATAAGTTTGCTTCATCAGAAATAGGAGTGACCATGACTTTTCTGCTGTCAGTTAAGTTTGGCTGGCTTCCAACAATCATCTCAACTTGTTTTCCTGCTTTGTTAACAAGGGTTTCGTAAATATCATTCATATCCTTAGTTGATTTTCCGTCAATGGCAAGAATATAACTGCCTTCTGCAACATTAACTCCAACTTCACTTAATGGTGAACGATAACCACTTCGCCAGTTTTCGCCTTTTAAAATCTCATCCACTTTGTAATATCCTGATGAATGACGGCTTAGTTTAGCTCCTAAAAGTCCGGTTTGGATTCTTTTAGGTTTTGGTTTGTCGCCACCGCTAACATAAGCATGCCCAACGCTCAATTCACCAATTAGTTCTCCGATTATATAATTCAAATCGTTACGGTTGTTGACATATGAAACCAGAACAGCATATTTGTCATGCATTGCTTTCCAGTCAACTCCATGCATATTTTCAACATAAAAGAAATCGCGCATTTGTCGCCAGCTTTCATCATAAATTTGCTTCCATTCTTCTTTTTTCTTTACAATTAACTGCATATTAGAAACATCAACTGCTTCATCAAGAGTAATTTTTGAAGAAGGCAAATCAATAATATAATATTTTCCACCTTTACTAATCAGCATTTTTTTATTATTTGCTGAAATTGAATATCCTAAACCTTCACCCAAAACGCTTTCCTTTTTGGTTTTTAAGTCGAACATTTTCAAAGAGCTGCCTTTGTCTGAACCAAATGACATTTCATTATAAAACAATTTGTTTCCAACTAAATTCAGATTCCAGTAGTTTGATGCATCTGTTGGGAAAACAACAATTCTGTCTTGAATTCCATCAATATCAATTTTAACATCAGCTTTTTCTTTTTTGTCTTTTTTATCATCCTCAGCTTTAGGCTCATCTTTCTTTAATTCTACTTCATCAGGCTCGGGTGTCAATGGGTTTGGAGTTGCTTTTTCTAAAGTTACCAAATAAATTTTTGACATATTTCTGTATGCGTGATTCCATTCAGTCTGGCTATAAATTGGTTCAAAATCACGGTTGGATGTAAATATTAAATATTTGCCATCATCACTAAATGATGGGTCTGAAGAGCTGTACCAGCCATTTGTTACTTCAGTTTTTACTTTTGAATCAAGATTATACAGAATGATTTTATTCATTTGATTTTGTTCAGGTCGGGCATAAGTAATCCATTTGCTATCGTGCGACCATGAAAAATTTCTAAACTCAAATATTTTTGATTGTTCTACAATTGTTACCTTTTTTGATTCAATTTCAACATATTGAAGCCTGTTCTTTTTGTCGTTCCATAGTATTTTTTTACTATCGGGCGACCATGAAATAGAGTATTTGTAAGTATCAGCATTTTTTGTTAATTGAATTGCTTTCTCGCTTCCATCCTGATTTATAATATAAATTTCGTATTCGCCTGAAACATCTGATATATAAGCAATATATTTTCCATCGGGTGACCATATTGAATTTCTGTCATGAGCACCTGATGTTTCGGTTAAATTTCTGGTAATTCCACTTTTTGCCGGAACAGTGAAAATATCACCTCTTGCCGAGAATACAAGTCTTTCAGCATTTGGTGATAAATCAGCTCCTCTGATATGTTTTGAAGCATCAATCAGTAAGTTTCGGCTATCATTAAAATCTTCTGAAATTTTAATGTGTATTTGTTTTATTTCGGCAGTTGCTAAATCGTAAGTGAAAAGAAATCCGCCTTTTTCAAAAATTATTGCTTTATCACCAATTGAAGGAAATTTTATATCGTAATCAGTATAGTTAGTAACTTTCTTAATTTCTTTTGATTCTGTATTATAAACAAAGAGATTCATTGTCCTGTTTCTATCAGAAAGAAAATATATATTATTTCCATGCCACATTGGAATAATATCCTGGGCGTTATTGTTGGTGATATTTATAGTTTTCTTAGTTGCGAAATCATAAATCCAAATATCGTCAGCCATTCCACCTTTATAATATTTCCAGGTTCTGAATTCACGCATAACTCTGTTGAAAGCCAGTTGTTTTCCATCTGGTGAATAAGAACAGAATCCACCGGTTGGAAGAGGTAATTCTGTTGATAATCCTCCATTAATACTTGCACTAAACAATTGTCCCTGAAAATCGTTGAAAGTCTGTTTTCGTGACCTGTAAATAATGTTTTTGCCATCACGAGTCCAGCTCATCACTATATTATTTGGTCCCATTCTGTCGGAAATATCATCTCTGCCAAGAGTTGCGGTGTAGGTTTGACGTTTTGGAACTCCACCTTCAGCCGGAATAGTGAAAACTTCTGTGTTACCATCATATTGACCGGTGAAAGCAATTGTTTTTCCGTCGGGAGAGAATCTTGAAAACATCTCATAACCGATGTCATTTGTAAGTTTTCGGGCATAACCGCCATTAGTTTCGACTGTGTACAAATCGCCTGCATAACTGAAAACAATTTGATTTCCATGAATAGCCGGAAAACGCATTAAACGTGCTTCTTCCTGTGAATAGCTAATATTTAAAAGTATAAATGCAAAAATTAGGGTAAATAAAAATTGTTTTTTCATTGTATAAAATTTAATTGTTTAATTGATTGAATACTTAATACTTACTATTGTTACCTGTATGGTTATTTGTGCTTTGCATTAAAAATTTCAGCTTAAATTTTAATAATCCTTTTAGAAATTTTTTGATTGCCGCAAGTTACAGAAATTAAATAAATACCACTTGCAATTTTGCCGGGAATTATTAATTCATATTTGCCTGTTATATTTTGAGAAAAAGATTTGTTGATAATTAGCTTGCCATAAATGTCCACGATTTTTATGTTTAATAAATCCTGATTTTGTGATTTATATACAATATTGATTTTTTCAAGAAAAGGATTTGGAAAGATTGATATCTCATCCTGAACATTAGTTTCTTCTAACGAAGTTGAATACTGCAAAAACGGACAAACTGTAAAATCGTAACCAATAACATAGCGTTTTAATGCCGGTATGTCTTTAGCACCAAGAATATTTGGGATTCCAATTGTTGGCCATTGATGGATAGTTGTCCAAAAAATAGGAGTAGAACTTAAATAATAGGAGAGGTCGGGTAAAGTATTTGTTCC
The DNA here is from genome assembly GCA_021739805.1 of Saprospiraceae bacterium. The sequence continues at coordinate 10,315 of JAIPBB010000080.1, forward strand.
GCTTGGTGTTATGGTTCCTACATTATTATTTCCATATTCGAAATGTCCTGTTCCTGATAAACTATATTGAGCAACCATATCAAGATTAATGTCATTTCCAACTAAATTCTGCGAATCGGATTCAATGGTTCCTGTGCTAAAAATAATACCGTAATGTTCTGTTCTGTTTCTGAAAAATGTATTATATGGGCCTGAAGGACCCCATTCATGGTCAATTACAAGAGTTTGAACAATATTTCCTTCAAATAGATTTGCAAATGCATAATGTCCATGCAATGAAATATCTCCCCCGACATCGCTCGGAATTTCAGTTCTGAAAACTTCAAGTGAGTAATTGTACCCAAAAACATTTCCATTTGCTCCTGTTTTAACCATCATAGCATGACGAAGGTGTTTGAATATATTGTCTTCAACCAAACATTCACCTGTGTGAGCGTGTAAAGCAATTCCATAACCACGGGTTCCGCTTCCATCATAAATAAATGAATGATGAATGTAATTGCCTGTGAATTCGAGATTAGTGCAAAAGTGGGCGTTTATATGAGCTCCGACACTAACGTTACTTTCGACACCTTTTATCCAGCAGTTGGCTGCAAAGTTAAAGTCGAAATTTGAACCGGCTCCTGAAGTGGCATCATCTAATCGTTCGATATTCAGGCATTCGATTCCAACATTTGTTATTGGTGTAATCTTTCGCACTTCAAGATTTAAAGCAGTATCAAAATTTAATCGAAGAGCTGAATTAAGTACTAATGTATTGGCATTTACTGAACTGATTTTAAATATTTGACCAACACATTTATCTGCCCATGCAATTGGGCTGGAATCCCAACTCCCGTTTTCCTGACGCATTTCGGCATAATCCCCTGCCGAAAACTGTGAAGCATTATTAACTCCAATTTGTGATGAGCCTTTTGTGAAACCTGACATAACTTTCGTAAATGTTCCGCTTTGCCCTGCTGAAATACTTATGCAAGCTGCTGAACTACCATTCATACTAAATTTTAGAAATGAAGAATCTGATGAAGCTCCTCTTAAAATTGCATTTGAAGGCATTACGATTGTTCCGCCAATATAATAAATCCCGGGAGGGAAATAAATTACACCTGCATTTCCACTTAGTGAACTGATGGCATTGTTTACGGCAGTCAAATCGTTAGTTGTGTCAGAGCCTGTAGCTCCAAAACTAGTTACATCAATAATATTGGTAGGATTTGGAATAGTTCCATCATATCCGGCAGATGACCAGTCAACAATTCTGTTAGAAGGGATTGTCTGAGCGAAAATACTACTGCATGAAATCAAAAGAATCGGAAGAATTTTTATTTTCATAATTGATAGGAATTTTTATTAGCTATCAAACTTAATGAAAATAAAGAAACAAATATCAAATAAATTCCAAAATAAATATCAAATAAAGCACAAAATACAAGTATCAAATAACAAATAAAAAACAAATAACAATGTATAAAATTCCAAACCTGACTACCTAAACAGCATTTTTCGACATAGGTAGAATGTTTGCACCTAGCATCAAGTTTGGAATCCAGACGGACAAGTTTTGAATATTAAAAAATTGGAATTTATTTGATATTTGTCTTTTGTTTTTTGTGATTTTCACCCTATATAGAACTCAAATACTTAAGTTTTGCTTCTAAAATTAGTAATTCATTTTTTGAAACCTGGATTTTCTTTTCAAATTCTTCTTTTAAGATGTCGGCTTTTTTTGAATTAGCAAAGAATCCCATATTATTTTCCCAGAGAGTGATATCGTTTTTGAGTTTGCTTATTTTGTTTGAAATATAAATTTTTTCTTTGTAAATAGAATTTTTTCCTTCAGATGTTGAACTAATATTTTCAAACTTTGATTTAAAACTCATTGTACTTATTTCTACAGCTGATATTTTCAGCTCTTCAAGTCTTTTTTCAATAACGGCACGGAATTGCTTTTGAAGTTTTTGTTTTTCATTTATAGGGACATGTCCTGTTTCAGTCCATTCTCTTTGGATTTCTTTAATTATTTTTAAGTTTTCATTCTTAGTGCCACTAAATTCAAGCTGTTCAACTCTTTTTATAATATCAAGTTTTGCTTGCATATTATTTTTCTCATGGACATCGATATTTTTAAAGTAATCTGCTTTTCTATTGAAGAATTCATCGCAAGCAGATCTGAATCTTTTCCAAATTTTATCAGAAAATTTTCGTGGTACCGGTCCAATATTTTTCCAGTTTTGCTGAAGTTTTATTAATTGGTTTGATGTATTTTTCCAGTCAGAACTATCTTTAAGTGATTCAGCTTCAGCACAAATGTCAAGTTTTAAATTGTAGTTGTTAACTTGCTCATCTTTGATTTCATTAAAGAATTCTTTTTTGTTTGCATAGAAAGTATTCATTGAAGTTTTGAATCTTTCCCAAATTTCTTCGTTATTAGCTTTTGGAACAGAACCAATAGTCTTCCATATCTTTAGAAGCTCGTCAACTTCATCAGTTTTTTCTTGCCAAATTTTTATTGAGGTAATTTCTTTATTCAGAACTTCTTCAATTTTTTCGCATAATGCTAATTTTGCAGATAAGTTGTTAAGTTGTTCGTCTTGGACTTTTTCGTAATACTCTCTTCTCCTTTGATTTATTTTATCAGACGCACTTTTGAATCTTTCCCATATTTCGTCCTTTTTCTCCTGTGGTACAGGTCCAATTTCTTTCCATTTGTCATGATGTTTTTGAAGCTCTTTAAAAGATTTTATTATTGAAGTTTCAAGTAATAATTCTTCGGCTTTTTCACATAACTCAATTTTTAATTCAAGGTTTTTCTTTAGGTCAAGGTCGCGAAGTTCATTATTGATTTTAACTTTATCGAAGAATTTTTCGACAAGGAAATGATAACTTTGCCATAGATTGTTGATTTCATTCTTTGGAACCATCCCAACATTCTTCCATTTATCCTGTAAGTCTTTGAATTCATCGTAGGTTTTCTTTAATGATTCTTCTGAATTAATAAGTTCTTTCAGCTCTTCTAAAATTTGTTTTTTAATTTCAAGATTTTCAAGTTTAAGCTTTTCTTGTTCTTCAATAAACTTTGATTTCTTTAATTTATAAATTTCGAAAGCAGCTTTAAATCTGTTTTCAAGAGGGTTTATTTCAGGTGTATAAACTTCTTCTTCACCACCTTCATCAATATATGTTTGGAATTTCTGTTTTTTTTCTTCTTTAATTTTCTTAAGATATGCCACTTTAATTAATGAAACTTTGGTTTTGATTTCATTAATATCATCGTTTTGTACTAATTCTTCAATAAGTTCAATAAGCTTTTCTGTTGAAAAGGTATGATATTCTGCTTCTAGTTCTTCTTTGTTAATTTCAGGAACTTCAACTATAGTTTCTTTTGAAGCTTTTTTTTGCTTTTTGTCTTTAGAATCAATGCTGTCATCTTCTTTGTCGGGTTTTTCAGCATCACCTTCTTCAATAACTTCTTCTGCTTCTACCTGATTGATAACGGAATCCGGTATTGACTTTTCAACAATTTCTTCTTTTATTTCTACAATCTTTTCTTCTATCAAAGCTTTTGGCTCTTTCTTAACTTTAGCCTTTGATTCTATTTTAAGCTCTGGTTCTGGCACAACAACTTCTTTAGTTTCAGCTTTTTCTTCAATGGTTTCTTCGGGGACTTCATCCTTGTTGCTATCAGGATTTATTTCTGGAATGTCATCGGTGCTTTTGTCTTTAGCTATGACTGGATTTGGAATTTCTTCAACCGATATTGCTTCGGATTTTTCTGATAATTCATCACTTATGATTTCGGTATCAGTATTTTTTTTAGAAGCTTTTTTTGACTCGATAGCTTTTGGGCTTGCTTTCTTAACGCTTTTTTTTTCTGAATTTTCGCCATTTTGGTTTTCAATCTGGCTTTTATCAGTTTCAGTTGATTGTGTCATTTCTTATTATTTCTTTAGCTATTACAGCTTTTCCAGAATTCTCCCCCTATTTATAATAGGATTTGATTGGGTGTTAATATTAATATTTCAAAATAAACAATTGTTTAATACAGTATTCTCTATGTTATTGAGAGATTTGTAGGATTGCAAAAGTAATAATATTTCTTAATAACAATTCATTTTTTTAGTTTTTCCCGAATTCGCCTATTGAATGTAATTTCTTAGGTGCATTATTTGAAAAATAAAATTTTAAGTTTTTTAGCTTTGTATTTAACCATAATATTAGCTAATTATGTATTCTCAACTTAGCAAGACAATTAATTTCAGATAATGATTTATTAGGTGTGTAGATATTTTAATAATTTTGGGCTTTTTTAATAAATACAAAATCAAATAATATTTGAATTAAATATTAGTAATGCAATATAAAATCATCATTTCTTTTTCAATTATAATTACTCTGATTTTTGGGAATTTAAAAGCTCAAATTATTCCACCTGACCCTGATACTATTAAAATAGTTGAAAGTTTTAACGATAGCATTGACCTTGCTTCGCACTTTTATAATGTTTATGATTCATTGTCAATTTATTTTTATCCGGCTTCTGATAAATACGATAATTGGAATACTGATGAAATAACCTATCAAAAACTTGATTCATCGATGAATCATGCTGATTCATTGTTCAATATGGATACTAGCTTAATTGTTTTGCAGCATGATAATAGTGTTGAATATGTTCATCCATTTTGCGGACTAGTTACTTCACGTTTTGGCGGAAGAAGAAGCAGGTTTCACTATGGAATTGATGTTGACCTGGTAACAGGCGATACAGTTCGCTGTGCCTTTGATGGGATGGTGAGAATAAATCAATATCATCGTGGTTATGGTAATATTGTTGTCGTGAGACATAATAATGGATTGGAAACCGTTTATGCTCATCTTTCACAGCCATTGGTTGATACAAGTCAATTTATAAAAGCTGGGGATATTATCGGACTTGGTGGAAATACTGGTCGCTCAACCGGCAGTCATCTTCATTTTGAAGTCAGATACCTTGGTGCGGCAATAAATCCTGAAGCTCTTATTGATTTTAAAGAATGCAAGCTAAAACGAGATACTTTGTTTTTAAATAAGAAAAATTTTGGCTATTTGGTTGAATTGCGAGCTTTGAAAGATGCAAAATATCATACAGTAAAATCAGGAAATACATTAGGTCACATAGCTAGAGTTTATGGTACTTCTGTTTCGGCTTTATGTCGTATGAATGGAATCAGACCTACAACTATTCTTCAGATTGGGCAAAAGCTTAGAGTGAGATAATTAAAAAAGTTTTGGGTTTCAGGTTTCATACTTCGACTCCCTCAGTGCTAGGGTTTCGGGTTTCAAGTTTTCACAAGTTTTCAACATCCATTTGTTTTAATTCATTTTTATATATTTTTGTGTCATTAGTGGTATGCCGATAATTTCAATTGTCGTGCATAAAAGGGAATGCCGTGAAAATCGTCAACAGTACCCGCTGCTGTAAGCTCTATAAAACTTTTTGAAAATCTTAAGTCACTGCCCATGAGGGTGGGAAGACGTTCAAAAAGGGAGTAAGTCAGAAGACCTGCCATTAAATTACAAATTCAAAGCTTTCGGGAGAAAAAGCAAGGATGAATTTTAAACAAAATTTTCCGACAAAAATCCCCAAAGGTGCGAATGATAGTTAAAGTGGTTATGATTGTACATAATGAATGAAAAAAAATGCAAAACATTTAAAAATTACTCCAATGTAGAAAGATGCATGAAGTCAGAAGACCGAAGACAGAAGTAAGTGTAATACAATCTTTCGACTTCTGACCTAAGAATCTACAGGGAATTATTATTCCATTTAATACAATTTAAACCACAAATTATTAATCATTAAACCTTTAATCAATCATGAAAAGAAATTTTAAAACAAGAATCATTGCATTTGTTGTATTAGGCTGGGTAATGGCAGCCGGAAATTCTAATGCTCAAAATCAAAATCCTGAAGACTCAATATCAAGCAAAATTGATCTGGAGCAGGTTGTAATCAGTGCCAGTAGATACGAGCAAGACCCAAATAAAGTTGGGCGTAGCATAACAATTATCGGAAATAAACAAATTGAAAATTCATTGAATTCTTATGTCGGTGAATTATTGGCTGAACAGGAAGGGATTCATTTGGTTGGAACAGGACAAAATTTTGGTTCAAATCAAAGAGCATTTCTAAGAGGAACAAACAGTTACCATAATGTCGTTATGATTGATGGCGTTAGAATAAACGACCCTTCATCTGTGGATAATGGAATTGATATTAGCGAAATGTCACTTGCAAATGTTGAAAGAATAGAAATAATACGTGGCGGACATAGTACAATTTATGGCTCATCTGCAATTGGTGGTGTTATAAATATTATCACAAAGAAAAATGCAGCAAAAAAGCTTAATCTTTCTTTAGATTCAAAATATGGTATGTTTGGTGAAAATAGTTCATCACTCAATAATAATATGTTTTTTAATTACTCGGCAATAGGGGGTTTATATTTTAATGCTTCCATTTCGCAATCATTAGTGCAGGGAATTAATGCTACTGTTGACACTATAACTAATCCCGCAACTTATAATAATCCAGATAAGGATAATTTTGAGAAATTGGACGCCTGTGGAAAAATAGGTTTCCGTAATAAAAAATGGGATGTTTTCTTATCATATAAAAATGTGAATCAAACTCTCGATCTTGATAAAAGTGCTTATAAAGATGATGATAATCGCAAAACACAATTTGAAAGAAGTCTTATCAATTATGGATTATTTTATGATGTGAATTCCAAAATCAAACTTGGTTTTTCAGGTGGATTCTCCGAAATGCAAAGAAAAGACATTGACGATTCATCAAAAGTTGATGCTCTTGGAACTTATGACCATGTGTTTAACAAAAGCGTTTTCGATGGTTCTTATTTTAATAATGAATTAACAGCCAGGTATAAATCAGATAAAATAACAGGATTAGTCGGTCTTAGTTTAGTTGAAGAAAAAATGAACAACTTCAACTATGTTTACTCAAATGACCCATTTTTTGGTTTATATGAAAGCACTACAGATTTAGACAGCCTTAATCTTAAAGCTCAAACTCAAAGTGCATTTCTTCATATTGATTTAAAAGGGAATCTGCTAAGCGAAAATTTGAAAATGCTCACCCTTACATTAGGCGGAAGAATTAGCAATCACAGTAAATTTGGTAATAATTTTACTTATGAATTTAATCCTTCCTATCAACTAAATGAAAATACATTATTATATGCTTCCTTTTCGACAGGGTATAATGCACCTTCTTTATATCATTTATATGAGCCTTACAAAGCCTTTGGAGCATACACAAGTCGTGGAAATGATAAATTGAAACCGGAAACTTCAATCACTTATGATTTTGGAGTGAAACATCGATTAAATGATAAAGTCGATTTTTCAATTTCATATTTTTATACTGTTGTTAACGACATTATTGAATATGTTTATTTATGGGATAAAAATATCGGTATTGATACGCTTGGGAATGATTGGATGCGTGCCGACTATAAAGGAGACACTTATATTAATTTATCGCAACAAAAAATGAATGGAATTGAATTTAGCATTAATTCTAAATTGCATGAAAAACTTTCAATTCAGGGAAATTTCAGCTTTATAACTGCGACTTCAACCTATAAAGCTGATGATATTGATACTTCCTATACCGGTGGAAATCACGTCCAATTGTTTCAATCAGGAGATTTTTTAACAAAAGATGAAGCTGAAACTATTGACCTGATTCGCAGGCCAAATAGTGTTATCAATCTTTTCGTGTATTACAAACCAATTAAAAAA
>JAIPBB010000081.1 GCA_021739805.1 Saprospiraceae bacterium
TGTCAGGAAAACAATAAAAATGTAACTGCTTGAAATAACGCAATTTAAAAATCACCCTAAAATAATTTGTTGAAAACTTTCAGGGTTATTAACCGATTTTCTGGATTTTTAACGATTTTTGCTGCAATGTGGGTTAAATCAAATTTTTTATACATTTAAGGATTACATTTGCTTAATAATTTTATATTCAATTGTAATAGCTGACAAATATTCCGGCTCATTTTTTTATTACTTTTGGATAATTAAAATATTATTATGAGAGCATTTTTTCTTAGTTTGATTTCTAATTATTTTAAAATTTTTCAGTTTTTGATTAATATTAAGATTACTCGAAAAAAGATAAAAAAACATCAACATCTTTTTTCAGGTAAGCTTCTTGATATTGGAGCTGGAGACAAGCCGTATAAGAAACTTTTTTCGTCAGCAAATGAATATATTGGCACCAACACCAAAAGGCATTATGAAGTAAATAATCTTTTGCCTGACGATAATTTTACAGATATTTGGATTGATGATGCATCAAAGCTTCCGTTTGATGATAATAGTTTTGACGGAGTGCTTTGTTTTCAGGTTCTATCGGTGATTAAAAAACCGAATGACTTTTTTAATGAAGTATCCAGAGTTTTAAAACCCGGTGGGAATTTAATGCTGACAACAGATTTTTTATATCCAAAATGGAGCAAGGAAGATGTTATGAGACATACTGATGTTCATTTAAAACAAATGTGTGCTGAGAATTCTCTTGATTTAGTAAGCATTGAAAGTTTTGGTGGTTTTTTCACTATGTGGTATTCTTTACTAATTCGTTTTGTCAGAAGTTATCCGGCAACTCTTTCAAAACGTAAAGGATTTCGTAGAAAACTTTTTGGTGCTTTATTTTTTATGTTGATGTTTATTCTCACTCCAATTATTTATCTAAAAGGCTTAATTATTTATCTCTGTGAAAAAAACATCACTGACGAATTTGACTATACTATGGATTTGTTTTTAGTTGCTCGGAAGAAAAAATAAAGTTTGGAGTGAGCTAGAGTTTGGAGTGCCTAGAGTTGGGAGTTTGGAGATAATGTAGAAATAGCAAATTCTAATTTAAAATAGCCTTTTCATTTTTCTTCTAATCTGCCGAATAAAATAATGCCAATTAAATTTGAATCTTTTCGCATCAATTAAAACATAATTATCAGTGAAGGACAATGTATGAAGACCTTTTCGGTAGTTTTTTAAATTTTTAGGGCTTAAAAAGGATATGGCTTGTTCTTCAAATTCATGTTCATTTAGTTTTATGATTTTATTAATCACTATTTGAGAGCCATAGGTGGAAGCCGAATCCTGTGCAGGTCTGAAAATACCCTTTTCATTTTTAATGATTTGCCCTGCTGAACGTGATGAACAAATATCTGTTTTAACTGGATTTAGTATGTGAGGCAAATATGGCCCTTCTAAATTTTCAGAATAGAAAATATTCAATAAAGTATTGGAATTATACTTTTCGTTTGCGAAAATCCACCATTTGTTATTGTGATTGAAAATTGCAGGGTCAACGGCTGCAAAATCAGGAAGTAAGGTTTTAGAAAAATCCAAAGTTTTGTTTTTATCATTCCAAATATAGAGTTCAAGTTTTCCTGATGCGGATGCTTCAGGCAGGCAATAAATATTTTTATCATTTTTAAACACATAAGGAAATGAAAGATGGCTTTTATTATCAAGGACTACTTTCTTTTCAATTATTTTAAAACTCTCTTTGTCTAGAATTAGCCACATAAGGTTTGCCGGCTCGGTTTTATAATCGTAATTCTCGCAAAACACCTGGAGTTTATTGTCGTCTTCAAAAACAAAGCCATCGGCAAAATATTTATTTGGCTCATTGCTTTTAATCCAATGAATTTGTTTCTCTTGGATTCCGTTTTCAATTAAACTTTTTATATCTTTTTTGATAATTCCCAAAGCCCAATCTTCAGGACAAAAAAGCTCTTGATAATGAAATTTGATTTTATTACAAAATAGTTTAGTAAAAAATTTTAGCATCAGAAAATTTCGAGGTAAAAACCTGATTTTTGCGGAACTTGAACTTTCTTTGGTTGGATGTGAATCTTCACCACATTGAATTATCTGATTTGCAATTTGCCATGGCCAATCGATTGTTGAATTAAGTGTTGAATCGATATTGCCTTTGAAAGAATGACTTACAGTTTTAAACCATCCTTTTTTTAAAATTACTCCACCGTCAAGCCTATTTGTTAATCTTTGTAAAATTGCTCCATTTGCAGCATCCTTTTCCATAATTTCCCAAAAACCTGATGGAACTCCACGATAAATTTGCTCATCATCGTGATGGAAGGACCAAACACCATATTTTGCTGAGTTTAAAATCTCTCCTTTGATAATGCTGAAACCGTATCGAATAATAAAATCCAATTTGTATTCTTTAATTTTTGAAATATCATCATCAGAAAAATACTGGGAAAATTTCTTTTTTTCAGTTTTACATTTTATTATTGGAATATCTTTTAATTCAAAGGAAAGACTTTTAATTTCTTTTGCAGAAGGGCGAAGAAAAAATCGTTGGTAAAAATTGAATAATGCATTCTTTCCCAGGAAACGGGCAGATTTACTGAATAAGGATTTTTCTTCAATAGAATTATCATCAATTATTAAAAGAGCACATTCCTGTCCGTTTTCCAATAAAATTTTAATGCTTTCAGCTTGCCATGACTGGAATTCATATCCTGAACACATTATCCCGAATCGTAAATTTTGTTGGCTTTTTTTCTCTGATGAAAGCATAAATTAGTGAAAATTTATTTTATGGTGAAAGGAAATAAAAACTGATTTATTCTACAAATCCTTTTTAATCTCAAGCAGAAATGATTTAATGTTTTCCAATGATTTAATAATTTCAATATTATTAATAGTGTCTTCCTTGTTTTCTTTTAGTTTATCTTTTGCTCCCTGCAATGTAAATCCTCTTTCCTTGACCAAATGGAAAATAATATGAAAATTATCAACATCCTGTTGAGTGAAAAGTCGATTTCCTTTTTTATTCTTTTGAGGCTTTATTATATCAAATTCTTTCTCCCAAAACCTTATTAAGGAAGTATTAACATTAAACATTCCAGCAACTTCACCAATTGCGTAATACACTTTCTTTATCTCAGGCTTTTTATAAGGCATAATATTAGAGTTTTACAAAGCGTAAATATAATGAAATTTCAGAATAGTTTGATTGCAAAAATGAATTTTTGTGCTCAGGGAAGGACTTGAATCTTCTTATTGGCAAAAAATAGCTGCAATAAACTGCAATATCTCTTGATTAATGCTTGATATAAAAAGAATAATGAACATAACGCACTGAATAATGAATTTCGAAGATTGCAATTAATGACACATCACAAATCATTAATACTACGGACTTAATTGTTTCGTAGGTGTTCGAAAATTGTTATGCTGTACTGATGAAGTCGAAGTATTCAAATACAAAAAAAAAGCCTCGAATAAATTCGAGGCCTTTCGGGTACCCAGGGCGGGACTTGAACCCGCACGAACGCAATGTTCATTGGATTTTAAGTCCAACGTGTCTACCAATTCCACCACCTGGGCATGATTTCAAAAAAATCCCGATACGCCATCGGGATGTGAGCGAAAAACGGGACTCGAACCCGCGACCCCGACCTTGGCAAGGTCGTGCTCTACCAACTGAGCTATTTTCGCATAATTTTTAGGACTGCAAAGATAGTTAATTTTTGAAATTCACAAAAAAAAAGCTAAAGTATTTTTGTTTTTTTAAAGTAAGTAATCAGCATTAAATAAAACCTGAAACTTGAAACTTGAAACCCTTTCACTGAGCGCCTTGCCTGCCGGCAGGCAAGAAGTCGAAGTGTGAAACCTGTAACAATTTATTTCCCCAACAACTTTTTAATTTCATTCAATTTCATCAGGGCTTCAACCGGTGTAAGAGTATTGATATCTGTATTTAAGATATCTTCTTTAATTTGTTGTAGCAATGGGTCATCAAGTTGAATAAAACTTAATTGATAATTATCGACTATTTTTTTGCTACTAACTTTTTGAACTTTTTTTGTTAGTTCGTCGTGGCTATGAGATTTCTCTAATTGTTTAAGAATTTCATTAGCCCTGTCAACTGCCTGGGCAGGCATTCCTGCCATTTTTGCAACATGGATTCCAAAACTGTGTTCAGTGCCACCTGGAATCAGCTTCCTAATAAAAATTATTTTATTGTTTATTTCTTTAACTGCAACATGGAAATTTTTGATTCTTGGTAATGAAGTTGTCATTTCGTTTAGCTCATGATAATGAGTAGCAAATAAAACTTTTGCTCTAAACATAGGATGTTCATGAAGATATTCTGCAATTGCCCATGCTATTGAAATCCCATCATAAGTGCTTGTTCCTCTACCAATTTCATCTAATAAAATTAAACTTCGATTTGAAATATTATTAAGAATACTTGCAGTTTCATTCATCTCTACCATAAAAGTTGATTCTCCGGACGAAATATTGTCAGATGCACCAACTCTTGTGAATATTTTATCGACCAAACCAATTTTAGCGGCAGTTGCAGGAACATAGCAACCCATTTGAGAAAGAAGGACAATAAGAGCTGTTTGGCGTAGCAAAGCTGATTTTCCGGACATATTGGGTCCGGTAATCATTAGGATTTGTTGCTTATTATTATCTAAATAAACATCGTTTGCAATATATTCTTCTCCAATTGGAAGTTGTTGTTCAATTACCGGGTGTCTGCCTCCTTTTATGTCAATGATATTGGAATCATTCAATTTTGGCTTCGCATAATTATTCTTTTTTGAAATAGTAGCGAATGAAAGCAAGCAATCAAGTTGGGCAATTAAATTTGCATTTAGCTGTATTGGTTGAATGTATTCTGCTAAACTTAAAACCAGATCGTTATATAATTCTAATTCGAGAGCAAGAATTTTTTCTTCAGCACCAAGAATTTTTTCTTCATATTCCTTTAATTCATCGGTTATGTAGCGTTCACCACTAACAAGTGTTTGTTTCCTGTGCCACTCTTCAGGAACTTTATCTTTATGTGCATTTGTTACTTCAAGATAGTAGCCAAAAACATTATTAAAACCAATTTTCAAGGATGAAATACCGGTGTTTTGAATTTCTCTTTGTTGAATTTGCACAAGATAATCTTTACCTGAAAAGGCTAGTTTTCGTAAATTATCAAGCTCATCCGATACCCCGTTACAAATAACATTTCCTTTTATTATCAATGCAGGAGGTTCAGTATTGATTTCTTTTTCTATTTTTTCTGATATAAAATTGCATGGATTGAGTTGTTCTGCAATTTTCTTAAGAGATTTATTATTTGAAGTCAAACAAGCATTTTTTATAGGTTCAATTGAATTTAATGCTCTTTTCAACTGGACAATTTCACGGGGATTAATTTTTCCGATTGCAACTTTTGAGATTATTCTTTCCAGGTCGCCAATAGTTTTAATGTTTTTATAAAGTATATCAATAAATCCTAGATTATCAAGCATATACTCTATTACATTATGTCTGTCTTCAATTAATTTCTTTTCCTTTAAAGGAAGTACTATCCACCGTTTCAACAAACGTGAACCCATTGGAGAAATGGTATGGTCAATAACATCAATTAGTGATGTTCCATCAGGACTTATAGTGTTTAGTAATTCAAGATTACGAATAGTAAACCTATCCAGCCAAACATATTTATCTTCTTCAATTCTCGAAATTTTTGAAATATGTTGAATTTTATGATGATGGGTTTCTGCCAAATAATGCAAGGCTGCTCCGGCTGCAATAATTCCTTTTTCATTTTCAACTATTCCAAAACCTTTTAATGATTTTGTTCCAAAATGATTTAATAAAATATCATTTGCAAAATCCTCGGAATAAACCCAATCATCAAAAGTGTTGGTGTAAAATTTATCTCCAAAATATTCAAAAAACTTTTCTCGTTTATTTTTCTGAATGATTATCTCACTTGGATTAAAGCCCTGAATTAGTTTGTCAATATATTCGAGTGAACCCTGAGCAATAAAAAATTCACCAGTCGAAATGTCAAGAAAAGCAATACCTGATGTTTTAACATCTAAATCTATGCTCGCTAGAAAATTATTTGATTTACCATCTAAAACATTATCATTAAGAGAAACCCCGGGTGTGACCAATTCAGTAACACCTCTTTTAACTATAGTCTTTGTTAGTTTGGGGTCTTCAAGCTGGTCGCAAATTGCAACTCTTTGACCTGCTTTCACTAGTTTGGGTAAATAAGTGTCGAGGGAATGATGTGGAAATCCGGCTAACTCAACATATGCAGCTTTGCCATTTGCCCGTCGTGTAAGGACAATACCTAAAATATTTGATGTTTTTATTGCATCATCACCAAAGGTTTCGTAGAAATCTCCAACTCTGAATAATAAAAGTGCATCGGGATATTTTGCTTTAATGGCATTAAACTGCTTCATTAAAGGAGTTTCTGCTATTTCTTTTTTTACTTCTGCCAATTTATATTGTTTAAGAAAACAAATTTAAAATTATATCTGAAATTTTAACTGTTTAAATGAAAAGTCTTTTGAACAATTTACTATTTTAACTTAGTTAATGATTGAATTAATGAGGTGCGAAGCACAAATGAAGCAAAGAAAATGACAGCGAAGCGAATGACACGAAGTAAATGACATAAGTTATTTAATAGTTTTTTCAAGGATAAATAGCTACAAATCATGTAAATTTGCATTTAAACTTAATACAGGAATAATGCGGAAATTAAAAAATAGTGAATTGAACAGATTAAGTGTCGATGAATTTAAAAGGGCAGTAAAAATTCCAGTAGTTGTAATTTTAGATAATATTAGGAGTTTGAGTAATATAGGTTCAGTATTTAGGACATCTGATGCATTTAGGGTTCAAGAAATTTATTTGTGCGGTATTACAGCAAGACCACCACATCCCGAAATTCATAAAACAGCTCTTGGAGCCACTGATTCAGTTGATTGGAAGTATTTTGAAGAAGTTCATGAAGCTATATTTAAACTTAAAAATTCAGGCTATAAGGTTTATGCAATTGAGCAGGCTGAAAATAGCATTGAGCTAAATGATATTGCAATTAAAGCTGATGATAAATTGGCTATAATTTTTGGCAATGAAGTTAAAGGGGTTAGCGATAAAGCTATGAAGCTAGTGGATTGCTCAATTGAACTTAATCAATATGGAACAAAACATTCTTTAAATATTTCGGTAAGTGCAGGAATTGTTATTTGGGAATTGTTTAAGGTGTATCAGCATAGTTTAATCTAATTAATTTATTCTAAGAGTTAAATAAAAAACAAATTTGCATCTAGCATCTTGCATCCTGTATCCTGCAACTTGTATCAGCAGTAGTTCGATTTGCATTCAGAACAACTAATAGCGAAACAAAAAAGCCCCTTTAATTAAATAAAGAGGCTTGAATTTCTTTTGTGTGATTAAATTATTTAGTTACAAAGATATCAACTCTTCTATTAACATATTTATTTTTATCAGTAATATTTAATGGTTTTTCTTCACCTTCATACTTGATAATAAGTCTGTTTGCATCAATTCCATATTCATTAACAAGAATATCTCTAATCATATCTACCCTACGTTTGCTAAGGTCAATATTATATTGATTTGATGCTAAACTACAAGTAGAGCCAATTAGTTCGTATTTCATATTAGGATTGCGTTTTAGCATATTAGCAGCTATTGCAATTCTTTCATGGTTAAGAGGTGTAACATAAGTGCTGTTTAGACCAAAGAAAACAGAATATAATGCATTACCAACACCTAAACCGCCACCGCCACCGCCAGTAGCAGCCGCTCTTGCTATAGGATTATAATTAGGTTTGTCAGGATCGCAACAATTTGGAATTGCTCTTCCTTGAGCATCAACTAAAGAACCTTCAATTGTATTAGGTTCAACATCACGGTAATCAGGAACACTATCATTATCAGCATCAGGACCATTTTCTAAATTATATTGATTCATTAGAATAGCGACGTTGTTATTTAAGTTGTTTATTAGCATATTCAAAGAATCCATATTGTCGTTGGTTTTAGCCAGTTCTTCTTTAATTTCTTGTGTGTCATCTTTGTCGTCCCATTCCAAAGAGTTTTTATTATTGCCAAATTTGAATGTGACACCAATAGTTAGATAACCATACTTGTCAAGCTCAGAAAGGTGAACATAAAGTGCATCCATATTATCTCTTGGAGTACTTTTTATGGTAGTTTCTACAACAAGGTCAAGTCTGTCACTTAATTTAAATTTAAGACCGGTTCCAATATTAGCAACTGATTCACGAACTCTTTTGTCTTTAGTAAGTCCATCATCCTTATATCCCATACTGTTAATATATAATCCACTATCGAGACTTGATCTTATAGTTCTATAATGTGTCATACCTAAACCAACAATAAAATAATGATTTAACCATTTGTTTGGTTTATCAGGAAGTAATAAATTACTTGTGCTAACATGTATATTAATATTGTAATTTAATACTTCGGACTTAAAATATTCATTTTGTTTTTTTTCTTCAGATGCCAAATTACCTATAAGAAATTGACCTTGAACAGCAAAATATCGGGTAATTTGTTTGTTTATTCCCACATGTCCACATAAACTTAACTCCGAACCTTTTCTACTACCCGGGAAAAATGTATTATAACTTACATCGCCATAAAACTGCATTGTTCCTCCTTGCAAGGACAATGACCAAGTATCATATCTGTTTTGAGACTGTGAACTGGACTCTACTTCCTGAGCCGAAACTGTCTGAGAGACAACTATGAATGATAAACAAACAACAAATAGTTTTAATGTTTTCATATACTTAATGTTTTCAAATAATTAGTGTTTTTTAAACAACTTTTAATTTACAAATATAGATATTTTTATCAATTTGGCAAAAATACGTAAAAAATAATCATAACGGGATAAAGATAAATTAAATATTTCAAAAAAAATAAAAAAATCTTTTTTTGTTTCCTGAAATAAATAGATTTTATACACCTTGTAATATTTTCTGTAAATATGCAAATATTAAAATTACAGCATCTAAATTAATAAATATTTTGATTTAACAATACTCTGAAAGAAATTTTTTTGAAAAAAGATTGTGAATTCAGTAAATAATTTTTATATATTTGGTTAAATATTAATATAAACTGATTTTAGTTAAAATATTTTAGGTATTCTGAAATATGCTTTTTATATTTGCAGTTAACTATATTTTAAAATTGATTGATTAATTAATGAAAAATAGACACAAAATTATGAAAAACGCTAGCCTAAAAATTGTACTTGCATTAATTGTTGCAACTGCATTTAATTCTGGATGTATCACTACCAAATTGCCTGATACATTCGAAGTAACACCTAAAGTTCTTGAAACTCATGGAGGAAAAATTTCTGTTTCAGTAAAAGGAACAATCCCTGCAAAATCATTTCACAAAAAAGCTATTGTCGAAATCACACCTGTATTAAAATATGGTGGTACATCGGTAGCTCTTAAGTCAATAACACTTAAAGGTGAAAAAGCAGAGGGGGATGGAAAAGTCATTAATTCTAAAACAGGAGGTGAAGTTACTTATAGTGATGTAATTGACTATAAACCTGAAATGAATGTGGCTGAACTATTTGTAACTGCAAAGGGAACAAAAGGAAAAAAACCTATAACTTTTAATGAATTCAAAATTGCAGATGGTGTGATTTATACTTCTACAAGAGTTGGAAAGGGTGAAAAAACTAAAATTGCTGAGCATGGATATGAAAAAGTTACATTATTCTCAAAGGGTGGTGATATTTATTTTGCATACAATAAATCAGTTTTAAATTTAAGTTTAGAATTAAATAAGAAAAATAGTCCAAAACTTGATGAGCTAACAGAATTCCTTAGAAAAGGATGGGCTATAAAAAACATAAGTGTTAATGCATGGGCATCTCCCGAAGGTGAAGAATCACTTAACCAGGAACTTTCTGATGAAAGAGCTAAAGCAGCTAAGGATTATCTTGTTTCTCTTTTCAAAAAACTAATTTCAGAGAGAAATTCAGTTTTAAAAATGAAAAAGCCAAGTGAAGAAATTCAGTTTGACCTTGTTGCCAAAGGCGAAGATTTTAATGGTTTTATGAAAGCATTAGATGCATCTCAAATTTCTGATAAAAACACAATTTCTAATGTAATTAATTCACAAGCTACAAAATCGCAACGTGAGCAGCAAATAAAAAACATGACTGTTATTTATTCTGAGATTGAAGAAATGCTTTCTGTTTTGAGAAGAGCCGAAATTAATGTTACTTGTTTTGAACCTAAAAGATCAGATGATAATATTGCAATGCTTTCTACAACTTATCCTGATTCTTTGAATGTTAAAGAAATTCTCTATGCTGCTATTCTATCTAAAGATTTAAACACCCAATTGAAAATTTATAACTCAATTACTAAAATTTATCCACAAGAATGGAAAGGCTACAATAATGCTGCTGCTACAAATCTTCGTTTAGGTAATGTTGATGAAGCAGCAAAATTGCTTGATAAAGCAAATTCTTTGAAACCAAATAATGGCGTCATAGCAAATAATTTAGGAGTTATTGCCGCCTGGAATAAAGATTACGAAGCTGCAAAAACTTATTATGAAACAGCACAAGGACAAGGAGTTGATGTTACTTACAATCTTGGAGTATTAATGATTCTTGATGGAAATTATGAAGGTGCAATTTCTTCACTTGGTGGAGGAAAAGATTGTGATTATAACTTAGCATTAGCAACATTAATGAATAATAATCCATCTGATGCAGCTAAGATTTTAGATTGTGCACCTAAAACAGCGGAAGTATATTATCTTCTCGCAATTGTTGGAGCACGAACAGGAAACACTGCACTTATGATTGAAAACCTTAAAAAAGCATGTGCTGAAGTTCCTGCTTATAAAGTTCAGGCTAAAGATGACAGAGAATTCTTAAAATATTTCGATAACTCTGATTTTAAAGATGCTATTAAATAAGAATTAAGATATCTTAAAAAAAGCCCGAAAATGTAAGTTTTCGGGCTTTTTTTTACAATACTTTTTTATGTATTCCGGGCGAATATTCCTTGTTTATTAAATCAATTACTGAATTATAATCTTCAACACTATTTACAAAATCAATATTGTTGGTGTCAATTATCAAAATTCTCATATTGTTTTGATGTTTGATATAATCCAAATACCCTTCCTGTATCTTAGCAAGATAATCATCTTTAATATTTTGTTCGTACAAACGACCACGTTTTATAATATTACTTTTCAATTTATTAATGTCTAAATACAAATAAACAAGTAGCTCAGGTTGTGGTAAAGATGAGATAATAATATCAAACAGCTTGGAATATAGCAAATACTCGTCTTTTTGTAATGTCTTTCGTGAAAAAATCAATGATTTATTAATAAAGTAATCTGAAATTGTAAAAGATTTAAATAAGTCTTGGTCAGTTAGTTGGTCTTTGAGCTGTTGGTAACGCTCAGCAAGAAAAGACATTTCAAGAGGAAAAGCATATTTATCAGGTTCTTCATAAAATTTTGGCAAAAAAGAATTGTCTTCAAAATTTTCTAATATAAGTTTCGCATTAAATTGTTCGGCTATTTTTGTTGATAAAGAAGTTTTTCCGGCTCCAATATTTCCTTCAATTGCTATATAATTATACTTCATTTGAGTTTTTAATTCTTTAATTATAAATTCAATAATGTTTGTAAATCAAAGCTTCCAATTTATCCGGATTTATTTCTGTTAAATGTTTTATGGTTTTTTCAAAAACAGGATGAATAAAATCTGGTATTATTTCATTTAATGGTTTTAAAGTAAATTGTCTTTCATGCAAATGTGGATGTGGAATAGTAAGTTTTTTTGATTTTATCACCCAGTTGTCGTAAAACAAAATATCAATATCAATTATTCTGGAGTCATAGTGCTGAAGTTTTTTTCTTCCCATTTGCTTTTCAATTGCTGCACTTTTGCGAAGAATTTCATTTGGAAGTAAATCAGTTTCAATAATTATTGCCTGATTGAGAAATTTTTCTTCAGTTTTAAAACCCCAGGCTTCAGTTTCGTAAATTGATGATTCGACAGAAATAATTCCAATCCTTTCAGTAATGAGCTTTTTAGTAGTACTCAAAACTAATTCTCTGTCTCCCAAATTTCCACCTAAAAGCAAATAAGCTTTTGCCATAATAAATTAATTTACAGTCTTAATTTAGTTAGAATTATTAAAAGCTAATTTACTAATTAATTTATTTTCTAAAATAGAAATCACAGAATGTTATTCACAAAACATTTATCTTTTTTTTATTCCTGTAACTTTTATTGCATCCCAGGCGTCTAGTTTCTGAAGATTTTATGTTAGAATAAAATTATTTGTGCAAAAAGTGAGGGGATTTATTTTTCTCTCACTTTTTTTAATGTAATTTCGTAACTAAATATTAACCCCAAAAAATATATTTATGAGACAATTTTTTAAATTTATGTTCGCCTCTATGCTAGGCTTTTTCCTTACTTCTGTTATTGTTATCTTTTTATTTATGATGATTTTAGTTTCGGCTGCTTCATTCGCCGATAAAGAAGTTGTGCAGGTAAAAGAAAATAGTATCCTTGAATTAACATTTGATAAGCCAATTGTTGATAGAACAAAAAAACAGCCTTTCGAAGAATTTGGATTTGCCTTTGGTGAAGAAAAAGAACTAGGTTTAAATGGTATTATCGAAAATATTGCAAAAGCAAAAAACGATGACAATATAAAGGGAATCTATATGAATACTTCAATATTGCCATCCAGACTTGCAACAATTGAAGAAATTCGAAATGCTTTACTAGATTTTAAAGAATCTGGAAAATTCATTGTAAGTTATAGTGAAGTTTATACCCAAAGTGCTTATTATCTTGCATCTGTTTCTGATAAAATATATCTCAACCCCGAAGGATTTCTAGATTTTCGTGGCTTTGTAGGACAAGTTATGTTCATTAAAGGAACTCTTGAAAAACTCGATATTGAAATGCAGGTAATAAGGCATGGAGAATTCAAAAGTGCAATTGAGCCACTAATTTTAGATAAAATGAGTGAAGCCAACAAAGAACAAACTCTCACTTATCTTACTTCAATGTGGGAGCATATGTTGAAACAAATATCAAAAACCAGGAATATTTCAGTTCAGGAATTAAAAGAAATTGCTGATAGTATTAAAGTAAATATGCCCGAAAAATCAGTTGAATATAAGCTAATCGATAAACTTTTATATAAAGATGAATTAATAGCTGAATTGAAAGATCGTACAGAGATTAAAGAAAAGGATAAACTTAATTTTATTAAAATTGGGAAATATGCTAATGCACCGGCTTCTTTAGATAGAAAAAGAACTAAAAATAAAATAGCTGTTATCTATGCTGTTGGAGATATTGTTAGTGGGGAAGGTGATGATGAAACTATTGGTTCGGAGCGAATTTCAAAAGCAATTAGAGATGCTCGACAAGACAGCAGTATTAAGGCTATTGTTCTAAGAGTTAATTCGCCTGGTGGAAGCGGTCTTGCATCCGATGTGATTTTAAGAGAAATGGTTTTAGCTAAAGAAGTTAAACCTATTGTTGTTTCTATGGGTGACTATGCTGCATCTGGTGGGTATTATATTTCCTGTGCGGCAAACAAAATTTATGCTCAGGAAAATACTATCACGGGTTCAATTGGAGTTTTTGGAGTTTTACCAAATATGCAGGGATTCTTTAATAACAAACTGGGAATTACTTTTGACGATGTGAAAACCAGTAAACATGCCGATTATGGTTCAGTTACAAGAGGTTTAGATTCCTATGAAGAAGGTTTGATTACAATGATGGTTGAAAGATTCTATCAATCTTTTATCGGACATGTTGCAAAAGGCAGAAATATGACTGTTGAACAAGTTGATGCAATTGGAAGTGGACGAGTATGGAGTGGAATTGATGCAAAAAAAATCGGTTTGGTTGATGAATTTGGTGGTTTAAATGATGCAATCAAAAGTGCTGCTGAGCTTGCTAAACTTGAGAATTACAAAGTTGTCAATTTACCTAAACAGGTCGATCCATTTGTGCAAATGATTAAAGCAATTAAAGGCAATACTCAAACTAAACTCATTAAAAATGAGTTAGGAGAAAATTATATTTATTTTGAGTATTTGAAATCAATTTCTCAAATGGACGGAATTCAAGCGAGATTGCCTTATAATATTGAAATTAGGTAATTGTAATGAAATTCTGCTAAAACCTAAATCCAAGAGTTAGATTTGCTGATGGTTTAAATCCATTATTAAAAATATCACAACGATTTATATTATAGATTTTCCAACTTTTAGATGAAATTCTTGCATGATTGTAGAGAATTCAAAAATTCCAGTAAAGCTTGTTTTATTATTTTAAAAAAACTTTCATAATTTATATGGTCTTTCGAAACCAATAATTGAATTGCACCAAATCGGAGTTTGTTTTTGTAAACTTTTTGAACTGAATACTGGGCACAAATTTTTAATGTGAAAAAACTATTAGCAATAGGGTTATAATAATCTTTTTTATTTAATATCTTATACCAATTGTTAATTCAAAATAGTCCAAAGGACATTTTGAATTTTACAATGGTTAATGCCGTGTGAAACAATATTTAATATTAGATTTGGACTGTTAATTAATTCACATCGGTATTAATTGAAATTTATATCCAAAACCTTAAAATTCAAGATTATAATCGTTTACTGAAACTTCATCTGCACAAATACACGATTGGATAAAAGAACACCATACTGACTTGCCACAATTCAGTTCCAGTACTGCGTATAACTTTGTAATGTTTGTACGAAAAAAGTATAACATTCTGTTTATTTCCACTTTCAGGACAAAAGAAATTCCTAAATGATTCTCTAGGGAATATTTTCCCTGGTTTATTAAAACAATTACTTGTTCATTCGAGGCAGTGGTTGCAATGAAACTGCCTGATATGTATAAGAATAAACACAGCAGCAACGAAGCCTGGTTTTATTCGAATTTGCTTTCACATTTGCTAAAAAACAAATTTACTAATCATGATAAATTAGTGATGAATGTTGCCGGTTGTGGCAAATCAACTATCATTAAAACATCCGAACTTATATATAACTACAAACATATTCCATTAACAAAATATTCCTATCTCAACAAAGTAACAGTCCCCTTGAGCTTTATTTTTTCACCATAAATATCTTTAACAAAAATCAACCAGGCATAAACTCCTTGTTGACAAATTGTGTTTCCACCATTTTTGGTTCCATCCCATCCTTCGTTAACATCTTTAGTAAAATATATTTGCTCACCCCATCTATCAAAAATATAAAATTCTAAAGTGCTCCAATCAATATTATATCCTTTAGGAAAAAATCTATTATTTTCTCCACTAGAAGCAGGTATAAAAGCATTTGGCACTTTTATCTTTGCAATGTCTTTTATCGGAACTTCAAGCATGGCTGAATCAAGGCAACCAAAAGTATTTTCTACAATTAACCATACGTGAAAATAACCTGTATCGCTAAACAAATGAGAAGGAGAAAATATATTGGAGAAATTATTAATCCCTGAATTTGGGTCACCAAAATCCCAGTACCAAGCTGTTGAGCCAGTGCTTATATTAATAAAATCAACAATTGGATTTTCAATATCTGGTTGGTCAGGTGTAAAGTAAAATAAAGCTGTAGGGTTTGGATTAACTGAAATAAACCCTAATTTAGTTGTATTAGCAGGACAACCATCGTTTGAAATTACAGTTAAAGCTACATTATACAATCCTGATGCACTATAGAGATGCAATGGATTTTCAAGTGTTGATGTATTATTACTTGACCAGGGGTCGCCAAAATTCCAATTAAATGTAGCAATATTCGTTGTTAAATTTGTGAATTGAACTTCTGCAAATTCACATGCACTTAATGGTGATGCAGAAAAATCAACGATTGGAGTTTGATTTACAATTACCTGGGCTGTGTCGGGATCCGATGTGCAATTATTTTCAGAAACAGTTAATATTATATTATAATTTCCACCACTAATCCATTTAATAGCATAAGGTCCCTGATTTGTGCCTGAAATAATTGTACCACCGGCAAAATTCCAATTATATGTTGCTGAAGTAGTTCCTGTTCCGGAATAT
The DNA here is from genome assembly GCA_021739805.1 of Saprospiraceae bacterium. The sequence goes on from JAIPBB010000081.1 coordinate 16,206, forward strand.
GTTACTATTGTGCTATCAGCTGAGCAAATTGGTGAAATAGCATTTATAACCGAGGTAGGTGTTGGTGTAACTGTAACAAAAGCGGTGTCAGTTCCTACGCATAAATTACTATCAGTAGCAATAATTATTATTGATGATGTAATATTTGGTTTAAAGTACATTGGATTTACGGTGCATCCATTGCTCCATTGACAACTCATAATTGGAACATTACTATTTGCGTTTAGCTGAATGGAATCACCCAAACATATTCCTGAATTATTAGGATTTATATTAATAACAGGATTTGGATTTACTATAACTGAAGCTTGAGTTGTATCTCTGCAACCATTTGAATTTGTTCCAACAACATAGTAAAGAGTATTAACCAATGGATTAACACTTATTGTATTGCCCAAAGTGGATGTATTCCATTGATATGTGACCCCTGCAACTGTGCTGCTTGCTGTTAGCGTTGTAGTATCTCCATAGCATATTTCCGGATTTGTTGGAGAAATTGTGATTGGTGGACCATATTCTACTGTTACAACACAAGTATCTGATTCTTTACAGCCAATAATATCTGAAGTAGTAACAGAATAGCTTGTAGTTGTAACTGGATATACAGTTGTTGAATTAACTAAAGCTCCATTGCTCCACTGATAGTTTGCACCTAAAACCGAACAACTTGCTGTTAAAGTTGTTGAATCTCCATAGCAAATTGTTGGATTATTCGGACTAATTGTAGGAACCGGAATAGGGTTTATATAAATTACAGCAGAAGCAGTATCGAAGCAACCAAAAGAATCAGTTGCAGAAACTGTATAAGTTGTTGCGATTGTTGGTGAAACAATAATTGTGGGAGTTGGTGCACCGGTATTCCACAAATAAGTTAAGCCTGTGTATGAACTTACTGCATTAATAATTGCTGAGTCACCAGCACATATTGTTGTATTACCAGTTGTATAAGATACTGATGGCTTTTGATGTGGAATTAATATAACAGTATCGGAACCACTACATCCTGCTGTATCTGAGCCAACAACAGTATAAGTCGTTACTACAGTTGGACTAATATAAATTGAATCAGCTATGGCTGTAGTACTCCAGATATAGTTTAGATTATTTATAGAACTATTTGCATACAGCCACATTGAGTCTCCTTTACATAAAATTGGATTAATAGGTAAAATATTTACTGAAGGATAAGGGTGAATATTTACAACTGAAAATGTTGTATCAATGCATCCGTAAGGTGAGGTTGCAGTTAATGTATATGTGGATGAATAACTTGGTGTAACAGATATAGAATTCATAGTAGAACTTGTGTTCCATAAATATGTAGTTCCGGGAATATTTGAAATTGCAGTAAGAGTAGTAGAATCTCCTATACAAATTGCTGCAACAGATGGATTAATGCTGCTATTTGGTTTTGGATTAACATTAACAAAAGCAGTTGTTGAATCTATACAGCCGTTTGTATCAGTTCCAATAACAGTATATGTTGTATTTGTAAGTGGAATTGCAGTAATTTGTGAACCGGCAGTTGATGAAAGTCCACTTGATGGTGACCATAAATATGTATTTGCTCCGGAAGTATTAAACATTATTGTATCATACTCACAAATAACTGATGAGTCAGGTGTAATTACAATATTTGGTAATGGTTTTACAATAACATTTGTAAAAGCAGTATCCCTGCAACCATTAGTATCTGTACCAATAACAGTATAATCTGTAGTTATAACTGGTGCTGCTATATTATTGGCACCAACTGAAGCTGATAAACCAATAATTGGAGACCATTTATATGTTGAAGCACCTGAAGCTGTCAGATTTGTTGATAATCCTATACAAATAATGGAA
>JAIPBB010000082.1 GCA_021739805.1 Saprospiraceae bacterium
CATGCCCAACAACGCTTTTTTTTGACTGTTTTTCCATACTAAAAAAGTTTTATGAAACCATTTTCATAAAACTTTTACTTACCCTTAGGGAATAAGGTTATTCAGTTGATTTTACCAACCATTTTTGAGTATTATACCTCAGTGCAAGGGTTTCGGGTTTCCCATACGGGCTTGCTTCGCTTCGCAAGTTTCGGATTTCAGGTAGCAGAAACAGGATACAAGATACAGGATGCAAGATACAGGATGCAAGATACAGGATACAAGATACAGGTTCTAATTCAATCAACAATTGAACAATTAAACAATTTAACAATTCTTTATCCTAGCAGCAATTATTCCCGAAATTTCATCAATTAAAATCCTGTCTTGTTTCATTGAATCTCTTTCACGAATCGTAACAGTATTATCTTCTAAAGTTTGATGGTCAACAGTTATACAATAAGGAGTTCCAATAGCATCTTGTCGTCTGTATCTCCTGCCAATAGCGTCTTTTTCATCATATTGACACAAATAGTCAACTTTCAAACTATCCATAATTTCCCGAGCTTTTTCAGGTAAACCATCTTTTTTAACAAGTGGTAAAACGCTTGCCTTATATGGTGCTAAAACAGGAGGAATTTTTAACACAACTCTTTCGGAGCCATCTTCAAGTATTTCTTCTGTGTAAGCATGGCTTAGGATTGCTAAGAAAGTTCTGTCAAGACCAATAGATGTTTCAACTACATAGGGAATATAACTTTCATTAATTTCAGGATCGAAGTATTGAAGTTTTTTGCCTGAAAATTCCTGATGTGCTTTTAAATCAAAATCAGTACGTGAATGAATTCCTTCTAATTCTTTAAAACCAAAAGAAAATTCAAATTCAATATCAGATGCTGCATTTGCATAATGAGCGAGTTTTTCATGGTCGTGAAAACGATACTTTTCTTCAGGAATTCCAAGTGAGAGATGCCATTTAATTCTCTCTTTTTTCCAGTAATCATACCATTTTAATTCTTCACCGGGTCGAACAAAAAATTGCATTTCCATTTGTTCAAACTCACGCATTCGGAAAATAAACTGACGTGCAACTATCTCGTTTCTAAATGCTTTTCCTATCTGAGCTATTCCAAAAGGAATTTTCATTCTACTTGATTTTTGAACATTTAAAAAGTTTACAAAAATTCCTTGTGCTGTTTCAGGGCGTAAGAAAATTTCATTTGCACCTTCGGCAGTTGAACCCATTTGGGTGGAAAACATTAAATTAAACTGACGAACTTCAGTCCAGTTTTTTGAACCTGAAAGTGGACAAGCTATTTCTAATTCTTCAATTAACTTTTTAATATCGTCAAGTTTATTGTCTTCCAGGGATGAATACAATCTTTTACTTATGCTTGCTATTTTTTCTTTGTTTGCAACAACTCTTGGATTTGTAGTTACAAATTCTTCTTTATTGAAAGCATCTCCAAAACGCTTTTCTGCTTTTGTAACTTCTTTGTTGATTTTTGCTTCAATTTTCGCTAAATAGTCTTCAACAAGAACATCGGCTCTATATCTTTTCTTTGAATCTTTATTGTCAATCATCGGGTCGTTAAAAGCATCAACATGACCTGAAGCTTTCCAAATAGTTGGGTGCATAAAAATTGCTGAGTCCAGCCCGACAATGTTTTCATGCATTTGAACCATGGATTTCCACCAATAATTTTTAATATTGTTTTTCAATTCAACACCATATTGACCGTAATCATAAACGGCACTTAGTCCATCATAAATTTCACTTGATTGAAAAACAAAACCGTATTCTTTTGCGTGTGAAATTATTTTTTTAAAATTGTCTTCGTTATTTGCCATGCTTAACTTATATTCTTTTAATTATTAGTCGTTTAAAGATTTTGGAAAATTTCCCCAAATTTATACTAATTTTTACAATTGAGTTCAATTAAGAGTAATTTTGTCGGATGATTGTAATTGAACATACCATAGTTTCAGATGATGTAGCAAACATTTGCTTTGTTTGTGATTTAGAACATTGCAAAGGTGAGTGTTGTGTCCAAGGAGATGCTGGTGCACCAATTGAAGCTGAAGAAATTTCTCAAATTGAAGACAATATAGATGAGATAATTCCTTTTATGAAAAAGGATGGAGTTGATGTGATAAACAGAATTGGAGTTTTTGATTATGATTCAGAAGGCAATTATGTTACTCCTCTTATAAATAATAAGGAATGTGCATTTACAATCTTTGAAAATGGAATTGCAAAATGTGCAATTGAAGAAGCCTTTCATGCAGGTAAATCAGATTTCCGAAAGCCAATTTCTTGTTTTTTATATCCTATTAGAATTACAGAATACGAAAATATTGAAGCAGTAAATTATCATAAATGGAGCATTTGTGATTGTGCTTTGAAAAATGGAAATAAACTAAAAATTCCTGTTTATAAATTCCTTAAAGAACCATTAATTCAGAAATATGGCAAAGAATGGTATGAAAAGTTAGAAAAAGAAATTGATGAAGGAAATTTTGGTGTTTAAATTTTGATAATCCGATTTAGATAAAATAAGTTACAGAGTACCGCGTATATTTATAGCTTCTCATTATTTTTTTTTTCTTTATGTGAAGAGCACCGAAATATTATTAAAAACACAAATTATTACGGTGCTCTGCACCTGAATTCATTAGTTAATTATTTTCTATAAATATTCCAGGTACTCCGTACCTTAATATACAAATAAATTTATCCCATCGCACAAATCACTGCTTTCAACAGGCAAACTTTCGTGTGGCATAAAACTATTAAAAACAGCAATTAATTTTTGGTATGAATAAAAAAAGGCCAATTAATAATAAATAAATTCAAGATTAATATTTAACTTTGGCTTAATGAGCTGTAACTACAAATTTCATAATCCTGTTGATGAAGGTTTGGTTTTTCATCCAAAGTATTATTTGTATAGTAGTGCAATTGATTATAGCGGAGGAAAAGGATTGCTGGATGGAGTTATTGTAATTTAATGAAAATATTAAGAGCCATACGAATGGATTCATGCGGCAGCAGTGAACTGAATGACCACCGAATGACCACCGAATGACAACTTAATGACAACCGAATGAGCACCTAATGGTCACCTAATGACTACTTAATGACAACTTAATGACAACTTAATGACAATAAATAAATACAAATTAAATCTGTGAATCTATCCCTTCAACGCTTCCGCTCCACTAACAATTTCCAGAATTTCAGTTGTAATTGCCGCCTGACGTGCTTTATTATAAGTTAGTTTAAGATTTTTAAGTAACTCCGTTGCATTGTCAGTTGCTTTGTGCATTGCGGTCATTCTTGCTCCGTGTTCTGATGCATTGGAATCAAGCAATGTTTTATAGAATTGAATTTTAAGAGATTTTGGAATAATCTCATTAACAATTGTGGCTTTGTCAGGTTCAAAAATGTAATCAATGTTTTCCTGTAAATCGTCCTCATCAATTTCAGGAAGTTTAACAGGAAGAAATTGTTCAACTTCAAGCAACTGAGTTGCAGCATTCTTAAATTTATTATAAACAATTTCAATTTTGTCGAATTTCCTGTCACTGAACATCTGCATTATTTTTTCAGCTTCGGGAGCAACATTTTCGAATGTAAGATTGTGGTATAAATCATCTAAGTTGTAAAGTAATTGATTTTCACTTTTTTTATGAAAAAAGTCGGTAACCTTCTTTCCAATACTTATTATTTTAACATTTCCTTTTTTTGCTTGTTTAGGATAATTTTCTTTAATATATCGGTTTGTTTCTTTAATCACATTAGCATTAAATGCTCCACAAAGTCCCCTGTTTGATGCGATAACAACAAAAAGAATTTTTTCAGCTTCTCTTTCATTAACATAAACATTATCGTCATCATCTTTTTGGCTGGCACTTAAATTTGATAAAATCTCTTGTAGCTTTAAAGCATAGGGACGCATCTTAATAATTGCATTTGTTGCTCTTCTTAGCTTTGAGGCAGAAACCATTTTCATGGCACTGGTTATCTGTTTTGTTGAGTTAACAGATGCAATCCTTGTTCTAGTTTCTTTTAAATTCGCCATTTTTTGTTTTATTCAGTATATTTTCCTGAAATTTCAGCAGCAACTTTTTCAAGTGTTTGTGTAACATCATCAGAAAGTTTACCCGATTTTAGTACATTTAAAACATCCTGATGATTTTCTTCCATATGGGCTAAAAATTCTAATTCAAAATCTTTAATACTTCTAACCGGAATTTTTTGTAAAAGCCCTTTTGAACCGCAATAAATTATAGCAATTTGATTTTCAACCTTCATTGGTGAATACTGAGCTTGCTTTAAAATTTCCACGTTTCTGGCACCTTTGTCAAGTACGGCTTGTGTTGCAGCGTCAAGCTCGGAGCCAAATTTTGAAAAAGCTTCCAGTTCTCTATATTGAGCCTGGTCGAGTTTTAATGTCCCGGCAATTTTTTTCATTGATTTAATCTGAGCGTTACCTCCCACTCTTGAAACAGAAATACCAACATTAATAGCCGGGCGTACACCAGAGTTAAACAAATTAGTTTCGAGGAAAATCTGACCATCGGTAATAGAAATCACGTTTGTTGGAATATAGGCTGAAACGTCACCTGCCTGTGTTTCAATAATTGGTAAAGCCGTTAATGAACCACCACCTTTAATCATGTGTTTGATAGATGGAGGAATGTCGTTCATTTTATTTGCAATCACATCGGATTTAATAATTTTAGCAGCTCTTTCTAAAAGTCTTGAGTGCAAATAGAAAACATCACCAGGATATGCTTCACGTCCGGGAGGTCTTCTTAATAACAATGAAACTTCACGATACGCAACAGCTTGTTTCGATAAATCATCATAAATAACCAAAGCTGGTCGTCCTGTATCTCTGAAGAATTCACCAATTGCAGCACCTGTAAAGGGAGCATAAAACTGCATTGCTGCCGGGTCGGAGGCTGTGGCTGTAACAATTGTTGTATATGCCATTGCTCCTTTTTCTTCTAATGTTTTGTAAATATTTGCAACAGTTGAACCCTTTTGTCCGATGGCAACATAAATACAATAAACAGTCTCACCTCTTTCGTAAAATTCTTTTTGATTAATAATGGTGTCAATTGCAATGGCAGTTTTCCCTGTTTGACGGTCTCCGATAATAAGTTCTCGTTGACCACGACCTATTGGAATCATTGCATCAATTGGTTTTATTCCTGTTTGAAGAGGTTCTGTAACAGGTTGGCGGAAAATAACACCCGGAGCTTTTCTCTCCAATGCCATTTCATATGTTTCACCTTTGATTTCACCTTTGCCATCAATTGGAACTCCAAGAGTGTTAATTACCCTTCCTAATAATCCTTCGCCAACATTAATGGAAGCTATTTTTCCGGTACGTTTAACTATGTTTCCTTCTTGAATTTCAGTTGACTCGCCCAATAAAACTACTCCAACATTATCATCTTCAAGGTTAAGAACTATTCCTTTTACATTGCCTTTTTCAAATTCGATAAGCTCACCTGCCTGGGCATTCGATAAGCCAAAAATTCGTGCAATTCCATCACCAACCTGTAACACGGTTCCAACTTCTTCTAGCTCTGATTCACTTTTGAATCCTGATAATTGTTGCCTTAGTATTGCAGATACTTCTGCCGGTTTTATTTCTGCCATTTTATATTTTATTTATTTCTTTTTTCTTCTTTTTGATTATTTAAGCATTTAATCATTTTAGCTTTATTAACACTAAAATCCTTTAGCGTAAATATTTCCTTCAAATTCCCGGGAAAGTTTTGAAATTCTATTGCTAATGCTAGAATCGAATTGCTGGTCATTAACTTTAAGAATAAATCCTCCGATTAATTCTTCTTTTACTTCCTCAATTAATTCAATTTCTGATTTGGTTTCAACTTCTAAAATTCCAATAATTTGCTTTCTTAAACTTTCATCAATTTCAATAGCCGTTTGAAGATGAACCACTTTAATGTTTTTATGTTCTTTATATAAGTTAATAAATTGTTCGGCAATTAAATCAATGTAAATGTCTCTTCTTTTGCGTATTATTATTACCATGAAACTAAGGGTAATTTCATGTATTTTACCCTTGAAGATTTCGCTAATAACCTCATTTTTTTTATGAGTTTTTATTATTGGATTTATTAATAATCGACGGAAGTTTCTGTTCTCTTGACATACCTTTAAAATAAGAGACATATCCTGATAAGCATTTTCAAGAATATTTTGTTCTATTGAAAACTCGAATAATGCTTTCGCATATCTTATTGCTATTTTGCCGTCTTTCATATTCGATGATTGATTTAGTTCTTTGTTTAATTAAAATTAACCTTATCAAGGTGTTTTTTAATTAAATCTTTTTGTTTTTCAGTTGGAGATAATTCTTCATTTAGTATTTTTTCAGCAATTTCGATTGACAAACCTGCAATTTGATTTTTCAATTCAGTCATAGCCGACATTTTTTCGTAATGAATGCTTTCCTTAGCAGATTCAATAATTCTGTCAGCTTCTTGGGAAGCTTTTTCTTTTGCTTCATCAATTATTGTATCCCTGACTTTTCGGGCAGCCTGCATAATTGCATCTCTTTCGTTTTTTGCTTCCTTAAGAAGTTTTTCGTTGTCGAATTTCAATTGCTGCATTTCCTCCTTAGCTCTGTCAGCGGCATGTAGAGCTTCTTCAATAGAAGATTCTCTTTCGTGAAGCATATTTAGAATTGGAATCCATGCGTACTTTTTAAGAATGAATAAAAGTGCAGCAAACACAACTATCATCCAAAATACTAAGCCTAAACCTGGTTCTATAAGCATTTTACTTGTTTTTAGTTTTTTTTGTAAAAACTTTACACCTTAACCAAGCGTTAAGGTGTAAAGAATAATTAATTCTTTTACTTATTGAAGTTTTGAATTTACCCTCCAACACCTAAAGCAATAAGTAAACAAATTACAACTGCAAAAAAGGCAACACCTTCGATAAGTGCAGCGGCAACAATCATATTTGAACGAATGTCACCAACGGCTTCAGGTTGACGAGCAATTGATTCTAAAGCTCTGGCACCGATATTTCCGATACCAACTCCAGCTCCAATTGCAGCGATGCCTGCACCAAGTCCGGCACCTAATTTTGCTAATCCTAATCCTAATTCTAATAATACTGCTAATGTTAACATAATTTATTATTTAAAGTTTATTAAAAGTTTCTAATGATGTTCTTCTGTAGCCATTCCAAAATACATAGCAGACAGAAGAGTAAAAACGTATGCTTGAATGAAAGCGACTAATAATTCAAGCAAACTAATAAAAATTGAAAATGGAACAGAAATAAGTGTTGTTCCATAGCCAAGTGCCGGATTCATACTCCCAAAAAGGAAAATCAAACTCATAAATCCTAAGATAATAATGTGTCCTGCTGTCATATTTGCAAAGAGTCGCACCATTAAAACAAATGGTTTTGTGATTACACCTACAAGTTCAACTATTGGCATTAGTGGAAATGGAATTTTAAGCCACCATGGAACCCCGGGTGCATTAACAATGTGTTTCCAGTAATTTCGATTTCCACTAAAGGTTGTAATCGTAAATGTGAATAATGCCAAAACTAAAGTTACTGAAATATTCCCTGTAACATTTGCTCCTCCCGGGAAAATGGGGATTAATCCAAAAAGATTATTAAAGAAAATAAAGAAAAAAACAGAAAGTAAAAATGGCATATACTTTTCAAATTTCTTTTCTCCAATACTTGGTTTTGCAATATCGTCTCTAACGAAAATTATTAAAGGTTCAATCATCGATTGCAAGCCTTTTGGTGCATGACCTTTTCTTTTCACATAAGATTTGGCAATTGAAACAAAGATAATAATCAATAAAATTGAACTGATAATAATTTCCATAACTGTTTTTGTCATAGAAAAATCTAATGGTTTAACCACACTCTTGTTTCCTTTAGCGTCTATAACTTCTCGAATAATTTTACCTTTATTTTCTCCTTCTAACATTAATTGATATCCTTTGTAGGATTCATGACCATGGTGAAATTTTGAAGATAGAAAAACATGTAGTTTTCCTTCGTCTAATAAAATTATTGGGAGAGGAATTGAAATATGGGTTTTTCCTATTGTAGCAATATGCCATTCATGGGCATCTAAGATGTGGTCAAAGATCATATCTCCGGCATTAAACTCTTTTTTAGTTGTTTCATGATTGATGTGTTCTTCATCATTGGCGAAAACAGAACCCACAGTAAAACAAAGTGTTAAAATAAATGTTAAGAGAAATTTTATTCTATATTTATTTGAGTTTTTCATAAAAAAATTTACAAAAATTTACCTGAATATTGAAACAAAAATATGTAAAAAACTAGATATATTAGTAAAAAACTTAATCTATTTATCGTTTGATTTAACATTAGGTGTTTTTACTATTGAAACAACTTCAAAAGTAGTGAATAAAACATAAAGAGCGAAAAAAGTAATAATAAAATTAATAGCATCATCTTTATAAAAAAGAGAATATATTACAATTACTCCCAAATATAGCATCAATTTTACAGTTGTTGAAAGCATAAAACTAGCTGTAAACTTACTGAATTTCTTTTCTGTAGATTTTACTAATATATAATGAACAATTAGTGTAACCGAAAAGAAAAACAATATTAAATATGGCCATGTGGGTGTTTTGTATTCGATAGGTAATAAATAGAATACTCCAGACATTACCGCCGAAATAGCAATTGTAAATAAAGTTAATTTGAGAAGAAATTTTTTATATGAATCACTCATTTGGAATTTATTAAATCTTTAATTACAAAATAAATTGCTACAGCTACGGAAATAATAGATAATACGACAGTGAATATTGGGAAGTTGAATTTTAGAATTTCATCTAATTTTATGCCTCCAAAAACACCTGCCAAAATAATTGCTATCATTTGAAATGCAATACTTGAATATTTTGCATAATTAGGAAGCGGTTTCTTTTTTGAATTTTTCGGCTTCATGTTTTATTTCAGGTTTTGGTGCAGTGTAACTTCCACCATCTTCCATTTTACAAGCCCCTGAGAATTTTGCTCCCGGTTCAATTGCAATTTTATTAGTAATGATATCTCCTGTAACTTTTGCTGTTGCTTTTAAAGTTAATAATTCAGCAACAGTGATTTGAGCTTTGACAGTTCCTTGAATATCTGCATTTTTGCATGTTATCTCACCATCAATACTACCTGTTGGTCCCAGGACTACTTTTGCTTTTGAGTGCAAAGTCCCAATTAAACTACCATCAATCCTAATGTCTCCATTTGATTTTATGTCTCCTTTTATTACTGTTCCTGAGACAATTTTATTAAATTCAAGAGTCGGAACTTCAGTGCTTTTTGCCATTTTTTATTTCGGTTTCAATTTGTTTATTACTTAATAACAAAACAAAGTTAAGATTATAAAGGAAAAATCCAAAAACTTTGGTTTAATATTATGCACAAATAGGAAAATTAATGTTTAATTAACTTAAATTTAGAAGGAGTTTACATTTTTATCTCATCTTCATTTTTATTGAAAAACCTATACTCCAATGTATGATATGATGAATTTGGTTTAATAGTTATCCATTTTTTGAATTTAAAATACCATTTAAGTTGTATTGAAAATAGGTTTTTCGTGAGATATGCATGGATATATGGGTGACAAAGGATTTTCAAATAGGATTCATTTTGCTCATGAATCAAATAACTAATATTATTTTCTAATTCATCAACAATCACAATACTAGCTTTAACTTCTCCACTTCCCTGGCAACATGGACATTTTTCAAGAATCTGAATGTTCATTTCAGGCCTAACTCTTTGCCTTGTAATTTGAACCAATCCAAATTTAGAAGGCGGAAGAATGGTGTGTTTTGCATGATCAAGTTTCATTTCTTCACTTAGCTTTTGGAAAAGTGCTTTTCTGTTATTCCTATCATGCATATCAATGAAGTCGATAACGATAATCCCGCCCATATCTCTTAAGCGAAGTTGTCTGGCAATTTCAATTGCGGCTTCAATATTAACATCGGTAGCATTAGATTCCTGGCTGTTGTCAGTCTTCAGTCGATGACCACTATTAACATCAATTACGTGAAGTGCTTCGGTATGTTCAATAATAAGATAGCCTCCGTTTTTGAATGATACTTTTTTTCCAAAGGAATTTTTGATTTGCTTGTCAATTCCAAAATGCTCAAAAATCGGTGCTTTACTTTTGTGAAGTTTAACTATATCAACTTTATCAGGTGCAATTGTGCTAATATAGTTTTTTATTTCACTATGTAATGTTGAATCATTAATGTACACATTGTTAAAGGATTCACTAAGTAAGTCTCTTAGAATAGTTGCTGTTCTATCAAGTTCACCATGAATTTTTTTCGGTGCTTTTGCAACTTGAAGATTTTTCACACAGTTTTCCCATTTTTCAATTAAGTCAGTGAGGTCTTTTACAAGGTCAGCAACTTTTTTGTTTTCGGCAACAGTTCTTATAATAACACCAAAATTATTAGGTTTTATGCTTTGGACAAGTCGTTTAAGCCTGTTTCTTTCTTCAAAATTTTTGATTTTTTGAGAAATAGAAATTCTGTTTGAAAAAGGAACTAAAACAACATATCTGCCTGCAATAGCAATTTCAGAAGTGATTCGCGGACCTTTATTTGATATGGGTTCTTTTGCAATTTGAACAACAATCTGTTGATTTGGATTTAAAACATTAGTGATTTTTCCTGTTTTCTCAATATCTTTTTCAAGAATAAAATCTTCGATGGCTACAACTTCTTTTTTTTCTGAAATTGCAAGTTTCGAAAATTTATTTAAAGACCTGATTTGGTGTCCAAGATCTAAATAATGTAAAAAAGCATCCTTCTCAAAGCCAACATCAACAAATGCAGCATTTAGTCCGGGAATAATTTTTTTAATTTTCCCAAGATATAAGTCTCCTACAGAATAATTGTTATTGCTCTGTTCCTTATGTAATTCCACAAGTTTCTTGTCTTCAAGCAATGCAATAACTACCTCTGTAGAACTTGAATCTATAATAAGTTCTTTATTCACGTTTTGTGATTTTAGTCAATGCAAATATCATCAAATTTTATTAATGATATAATTTGTTCGCTGCCTATATAATGATGTGATAAAAAAAAATTGAAGTTTTATCACCAGAATTAGCAATAAAACTTCAATGTGACAATTAAATTTGTTAAGATTTAATTATTAATTATTTTTTCTTATGCCTGTTCTTCCTTAGTCTTTTTTTTCGCTTGTGCGTTGGCATTTTATGTCGTTTTCTCTTTTTACCGCTTGGCATATTTAATATTGTTTAAATTAATAAATTATTTTTTGAATTTTAAAATTCAAATTATTTAACGTTGTTTTTCACTTCGTTAACAAAAGTTTTAGCTGGTTTAAAAGCTGGTATATTGTGAGCAGGTATAATGATAGTTGTATTTTTTGAAATATTTCTACCAGTTTTTTCAGCTCTTTTCTTAACGATAAAGCTACCAAAACCCCTTAAATATACGTTTTCACCATTTGCTAATGAAGATTTTACGGATTCCATAAATGCTTCTACTGTTGCTTGTACTGCAACTTTCTCGATTCCTGTTTTGTTAGCAACTTCAGCTACGATTTCTGCTTTTGTCATATCAAATTTTGTTTTAATTATTTAATAAATTTTGTTTTACTTTCAATTGGTTTGCAAAGATAAATTTTTTTTAATCCAACAAACAAAAAAACGTTATTTTTTCTTCTAAAACACTCAAAATAAATTTGTCCCATAGAATTTACAACTTATTTGCTGTTTTTTTAGTAATAATATTTTCAAAAATCAGTAGCCATAAATCCTAGCTATCATTGATTAATTCTTACTATATTTAGTGCTCTGAATGCAATATTTATTGTAATTTTGCGAAAGTTTTTAAACATTTAAAAATATTTCAGAATTAATTGATTTGTAATTATATAGATATGGATAAAAATGATAGTAAGATGAACATCTTTAATGAATTCTCGGCCGCTTCGACTGAACAATGGGAAGAGATTATAAGAAAGGATCTTAAAGGTGGAGATTATGAGAAAAAATTAGTATGGAAAACCTTAGAAGGATTAAAAATAAAACCATACTACCGAAAGGAAAATTTAGAAAATATTGAACATTTAAAGAGCCTTCCGGGTGAGTTTCCATTTGTAAGAGGTAATCGTACTAAGGATAATTCATGGGAAATCCGCCAAGAAATTGTGGTTAATGATTTTCAGGAAGCTAATAAATTTGCCTTGCGTGCACTTAATAAAGGTGCAGAAGCTATAGCGTTCAAAGTTAGAAACCTTAATGAAAGCACTCAAATGAAGCAGCTTTTATTAGGAATTGATTTAGAAAAGTATCCTGTACATTTCTCTACTGCTCTTTCATATCCAAAGCTTTTGGATTTGTTTATAGGAGAAATTGAAAGCAGAAATCTTAATAAAACAAAAATTACTGGTTCATTTAATTTCGATTTTCATTCTTATCAATTAGTTTACGGCTCTTTAAAAACTACTTATAAAGACGCTATAATTGGTTTAATAGCTATAATTGAAAAGCTTGCTAAAAAATTGCCAAATTTTAAAGTAGTAAATCTCAACGGACAATATTTACATAATGCCGGTGCAACTATAATACAGGAGCTGGCTTTTGTTTTGTCATCAGCAAATGAGTATATGAATTCATTTATTAATGAAAAAATTCAACTTGAAGCTATATTACCAAAACTCCAATTTACTTTTGCTCTTGGTTCAAATTATTTCATGGAAATTTCTAAAATAAGAGCTGTTAGAATGTTATGGGCTAACGTTCTAAAACAATATAATGTGAAGGATGAGAGCTTATATAAAATTCACATTCATGGAGTGACTTCAAATTGGAATAAGAGCATTTTCGACCCTTATGTTAATCTTTTGAGAACAACAACAGAAGCTATGTCGGGTGCGATTGGAGGACTTGATTCAATGTCAGTTCTTCCTTTTGATAATACCTATAAATCATCCGATGAAATTTCAAGACGAATGGCAAGAAATCAACAAATAATTCTTAAAGAAGAATCTTATCTTGATAAAATTGTTGACCCATCAGCCGGCTCCTACTATATTGAGAACCTTACAGATTTAATTGCTTCGGCATCTTGGGATTTATTTCAGAAAATTGAAGAACAGGGTGGTTTTATCAAAGCAATTGAAAACAACTTTATTTATAATGAAATAGATAAGAGTTGTGCTGAAAAGGATATGGATATTGCATTAAGGAAAATCAATATTTTAGGTACTAATCAATATCCAAATCTTAATGAAACTATGTTCGATTCAATTGAATTTGAAAAGGATAATAAAAATAATAAGCTTAAAGAATACAGAGGTGCAGAGGCATTTGATGATATGCGTTTAGCAACTGAAAAATACGTGAAGAATGGAGGTAAAAAACCATCAGTATTTTTATTTACTATTGGAAATCTTGCAATGAGAAAAGCAAGAGCTGCTTTTATCACAAATTTCTTCGGTTGTGGAGGATTTGAAATTGTTGATAATCCTGGTTTTGATAAAATTGAAGATGGTGTTAAATCTGCAATTGAATCCAAATCGGAAATTATTGTGTTTTGCAGTTCTGATGAAGAGTATAAAATTCTGGTGCCTGAAATATCAAAGGAATTAAAGAAAATTAATCCAAATATTAAAATTATAGTGGCAGGATACCCAAAAGATATTATTGATGAACTTTTATCTGCCGGAATTGATGATTTTGTGCATGTGAAAACTAATGTTTTAGAAGCTTTAGCAAAATATCAGAAGATTATAGGAATAATATAAAATTTGATGTGAACTTTACAAATAGAATTTCAAATAAATAACAAATGACAAGCACCAAATATCAAGCACCAAAAAACAAATAAATAACAATTTTCAAAAATCCAAATTTCAAACCCGTTTTGAACATTTAATAATTGGTATTTGGATCTTATTTGTTTTTTGAGATTTGGAATTTGAGAATTATTTGATTTTAAGAATTAACAATAGTTTGTTTCGACCAAAATGGGTGTTAAAAATAAAAGATTATGAGAAAAGATTTTAAAAATATAAAATATAATTCAGCAAAAGCTTCCAATAAAACTTTTAGAGAGTGGGAAGCAGAAAAGAAAAATGAAGAGAATTGGATAACTCCTGAACAGATTGCTGTGAAAGCAGTTTATGGATCGGAAGATTTGGAGAATATGGAACACCTTAATTATGCAGCAGGAATTCCACCATTTTTACATGGACCTTATTCAACAATGTATGTAATGCGACCATGGACTGTTCGTCAATATGCAGGGTTTTCAACAGCCGAAGAGTCGAATGCTTTTTATCGCAGGAATTTAGCTGCCGGGCAAAAAGGTTTATCAATAGCTTTTGACCTTGCAACTCACCGTGGCTATGATTCAGACCACCCAAGAGTTGTTGGCGATGTTGGAAAAGCAGGAGTAGCAGTTGATTCAATTTTGGATATGGAAATTCTTTTTGACCAGATTCCACTTGATAAAATGTCGGTTTCGATGACAATGAATGGAGCTGTGCTCCCAATTATGGCATTTTATATTCTTGCTGCCGAAGAGCAAGGTGTTTCAATGGATAAACTTGCCGGAACTATTCAAAATGATATTTTGAAAGAATTTATGGTTAGGAACACATATATTTATCCACCGCTTCCATCAATGAAAATTATTGCTGATATTTTTGAATATACTTCTAAAAATATGCCTAAGTTCAACTCAATCAGCATTAGCGGTTATCATATGCAGGAAGCCGGAGCAACCGCCGACATTGAACTTGCCTATACTCTTGCCGATGGTTTAGAATATTTAAGAGCCGGTGTTAATGCAGGAATGGATATCGATTCTTTTGCTCCCAGATTATCATTTTTTTGGGGAATTGGAATGAACCATTTTATGGAAATTGCAAAAATGCGTGCTGCCAGAATGCTTTGGGCAAAAATCGTTAAACAATTCAATCCCAAAAATCCAAAGTCAATGGCTTTAAGAACTCATAGCCAAACTTCGGGTTGGAGTTTAACTGAGCAAGATCCTTTTAATAATGTGACACGTACCTGCGTTGAAGCTATGGCAGCTGCACTTGGTCATACTCAATCACTTCACACCAACGCATTGGACGAAGCAATTGCTTTGCCCACAGATTTTTCGGCACGAATAGCAAGAAACACACAAATCTATATTCAGGAAGAAACTAATATTTGCAAGGCTGTTGACCCATGGGCGGGTTCCTATTATGTTGAAACTTTAACCCATGAAATTGCCCATAAAGCCTGGGAATTAATTGAAGAAGTTGAAAAGCTTGGTGGAATGGCAAAAGCCATTGAAACAGGTATTCCAAAAATGCGAATTGAAGAAGCTGCTGCAAGAAAACAGGCAAGAATTGATTCAGGAAAAGATAAAATTGTCGGAGTGAATGAATACAGACTTGAAAAAGAAGACCCTCTTGAAACTCTTGAAGTTGATAATACTGCTGTTAGGGAAGCTCAATTAAAAAGACTTAAAAAGTTAAGAGAAATCCGAAATAATGAAGAAGTACAGGAAGCATTAAATAATATAACCAAAGCATGTGAAACAGGAGAGGGCAATTTGTTAGCTCTTGCAGTTGACGCAGCTAGAAAAAGAGCTAGTTTGGGAGAGATTTCTGATGCATGCGAAAAAGTTTTTGGGAGGTACAAAGCAGTGATACGTTCAATTTCAGGAGTTTACTCTTCGGAGTCACAAGATGACGATAGTTTTAAAAAGGCATGTAGCCTTGCAGATAAATTTGCAGAACTCGAAGGTCGCCGACCTAGAATTATGATTGCCAAAATGGGGCAGGACGGACACGACCGAGGAGCGAAAGTTGTTGCAACCGGTTATGCTGATATTGGTTTTGATGTGGATATCGGGCCATTATTCCAAACTCCTGAAGAATCAGCTAAACAAGCAGTCGAAAATGATGTTCATATTCTTGGCGTTTCAAGTTTGGCAGCAGGTCATAAAACATTGGTGCCACAAGTGATTGCCGAGCTTAAAAAACTTGGAAGAGAAGATATTCTTGTAATTGTAGGTGGAGTTATTCCTCATCAGGATTATGAATTTCTTTATGATGCAGGAGCTGTTGCAGTTTTTGGACCAGGAACAATTATAGCTAAAGCTGCAATCGATATGCTTGAAATTCTTATAGAATCAAGGAAGTAAAATTACTATTTAGTGTCTGCAAGAAAACTACCCTGAATTGAAAATCGAAATCTTATGGGTTTTCTTGCAGACACTATTTAGTCGGAATGTGACTCGAAGTCGCAATCCAAATGGAAAAGGATTTTATAATTTTAAAATCCTTTTTTTTGTGTACTTTTGAATCTTACACACAATCACTTAAATTATAATTAAAATGAGAAAATTAATTTTTATAATATGTTTAATTATCGGAATAAGTATTTCGACTGATGCTCAGAAATTATTAAAATATTCAGGTAAATATGATAATGGAATGGCAGTTCCCGGTGAAGCAGATTACACTTATTATAAAGAAGAAAACACATTTAAACAAATTAAGCAAGGTCGATTCCGATATACTGTAAAGTCAAAAGCAAATGACTATAGGTTTAACCAATCCTTTATTGGAAACTATCATAATGATCTTAAAGATGGAGAGTGGTCATACAGGATAAACGCAAGAGATTATTTTAAGAATAAAGACGATTATTATTCAACCGGTTCAATATCTTTAGTCTCAAAATATAAACAAGGAATGCCCCAGGGACGGTGGGAATTTAATTCTGCATTAAAAAACAGAAAACGCTTATCAAACGGTTCAAAAATTGAATGGGACAGATATTTAGCTGAAGAAACAGTTAAAATAATTGTGAACTTTAACAATGGTTTATTGGTTGATTCAGTAAAAATTCTAACAAATTACGGATATGAACTCCAGGGCGTTTTTGATAAAAATGGAATGTGTGATAAAACATGGATTTATATTGAAAAAGAAACAAAAACTATTACAGAATACTCTCACGGCTTGAAAAAATCTCAGAAAGTAATTTCAACAAAAGATAATAAAGAAATTAGCAATTTGGTATATACTGATGATATGAAAATGCATTCTCAATTCGTAACACAAAAATCTAAAGATTTTGCATTTGAAGTTGATACATTTACTATGCTGAGAAATCACAAGGACTTCATGGTTTCTATGATTTATAATAATATTTTCAATGATGATTATTTCCTTTATCGTTATGTTCCCGGTGACCTTATTTATTATTTTGAAGCACCTAAATTTGTAAGCAAACTAAAGGGAGCTTACATTTTATATTTTGACAATAAGATTACTAATTCCCAGATTAACAGACTTTCAGATCTTGATAAACTGGAAAAAAAGATAATTGACATTAACAGTAAAGCTCAAAAGATTTCTAAAAGCAAAACCCTAAGTGAAGATGCCAATAACAAAGTAAGCGTAATTTATATAAATGCTAAAAATGCCAAAATGTACACTTGTCATGCAAGCTTTATTGTTAATGAGATGGATATTAAAAAAGGGATAGAAAAAGCTAAGGTTAATTGTGAAAGAAAATATAATGTAAAGGTCGAAATTCCAAATTTTAAATCTAAGAATGAGGCAATAGAATATTTTATTAAAACTTTAGAAGATATTTTAGTGGCTTCGGAGAGAAATTATGAAGCGATAAAGTAATTATTTGGTTTCAGGTTTCGGGTTTCACACTTCGACTCCGCTCAGTGCAGGGGTTTCGGGTTTCACACTTTGACTCCCTTTAGATTTGCAAAACCAATTATTTAAAGAATTAAAGTTTCTTAAAAGATATATTAATGATGTTGATATTTCTTTTTTTGCTTCTTTTTTTCTTTGTTAATATCTTTGGTTTTGTTAATAAAAAAAGAATGA
>JAIPBB010000083.1 GCA_021739805.1 Saprospiraceae bacterium
GATAAAATGGCAAGTTTTAATAATGACCAATTGCCTAATGAAAATCCTGTAAATCAAATCTCATCCACTTATTATGTCGTAAATATTAATAATGTTATTGACGCAAACATACTTGAACACTACCTTCGTACTGAATTTGAATACAGGAACATCCATGTTGACTATGAATACGCAATTTACGATTGTGAGAGTAATAAAATGGTATATGGAAATTATATCAGTTCTACAAAAAACTCTGAGAAATTTGAAAGAAATATAAAGTTTCCTGTTTACAATGAATTCACTTATTATTTCGGAATAAATTTTCCAAGAAAAACCTCATATTTAATTAAAGGAATGAGAGTTTGGATAATGATTTCAGTTGTTCTAATGATTGCAATATTGTTTTTTGGGTACTCAATTTTTGTTATCCTGAAGCAAAGAAGACTTTCCGAAATACAAAAAGACTTTATTAATAATATGACTCATGAGTTTAAAACTCCAATTTCAACTATTGGCATTTCAACTGAAGTAATCTCCAAACCTGCTATACTGGAAGACCCCGACAGATTATTTAATTATGTTGATATAATTCAAAAACAAAATAAAAGACTTGAAAACCAGGTTGAAAAGGTTTTACAAATTGCATATGTTGAAAAAAGAAAATTCAATTTAAATCCTGAAGAAATTGACTTGAACGAACTATTAAATAATATAAAAAGTAATTTGGAATTGAACCTAAATGAAATAAACGGTAAATTTATTATGGATCTAAAAGCCAATAATCCAATTATTAAAGCCGATAAACTTCATTTTACAAATGTAATTTACAATTTAATTGATAATGCTATTAAATACGGTCGTGAAAAACCTGAAGTGAAAATTGAAACTTTAAGCGAAAACAATAAACTAAAAATCTCAATAATTGATAATGGTTTAGGAATTGAAAAAAAGTATCAAAAAAAGATATTTAGTAAGTTTTATAGAGTGCCTACCGGCAATATACACAATGTTAAGGGATTTGGACTTGGACTTAATTATGTCAAGAAAATCATAAAAGTTCATAATTGGAAAATTAATGTTATTAGCGAAATAAACAAAGGAAGTCGGTTTGAAATTACAATACCAATTAATGGAAAATAATAAGAAAAAAATGACACCAATAAAAGCAAATATATTATACGTAGAAGATGATGTTTATCTAAGCTTTGTTACAATTGATAATTTAAAATTAAAAGGCTATAATATAACTCATTGCAAAGATGGAAAGTCTGCTGTTAAAACATTTGGCAAAAATCAATTCGACATTTGCATACTCGATATTATGCTTCCGGAAATGGATGGATTCACAATTGCCGAAAAAATCAGGGAAGTAAATCAGCAGATTCCAATAATATTTTTAACAGCAAAATCGCTACTTGAAGACAAGATAAAAGGTCTTACTCTTGGTGCGGATGATTACATTACTAAACCATTCAGCATTGAAGAACTAATATTGAAAATAGAAGTCTTTTTAAAAAGAAACACTATTAACTCAAATTCTGGAACAGATAAAGAAGTTTATAATATTGGAAATTATATATTCAATCTTAAAAACCAAAGTCTAAGCTTAGATGGAAAGACTGAAAATATGACTCTTAAAGAAGCTGAGTTAATACATTTATTCTATAAAAACAAAAACAAAGTTCTTAAAAGAGAAGAAATATTACTGGCAGTTTGGGGACACGATGAGTTCTTTTTCAGCCGTAGCCTTGATGTGTTGATTTCCAGGCTAAGAAAGAAATTGAAAGAGGATAAAAGAATCAATATTAAAAATATTCACGGGATTGGGTTTAATATGATGATTTCTGAGTTATAATTTGAACCATATAAGGCATAAAAGGACATATAAGATTAACAAGCAAGGTGCAGTATGCAAGTTTAACAATGGAACAATTGAACAATTGAACAATCGAACCACTTAACCATTTAACAATTTAACAAACCAAATGTCCCAAAACTTCAATAAAGACCTCCAATACATTAAGTTTTGTGCTTACGGTTTTTTAAAGAACCTAAAGTTCTTCGAACCTTTCTTAATTCTTTTCTTCCTTGAAAAAGGAACAACATTTTTTCAGATTGGAATTCTTTATACTGTTAGAGAAGTTACCCGAAATATTTTTGAAATCCCTGCCGGTTTTATTGCCGATATTTTTGGTCGCAGAAGAACTATGATTTTCTCTTTTAGTCTTTATATTGTCTCATTTCTATTGTTTTATATAGCTAAAGATTATTGGATTTTGATTTTAGCAATGATATTATTTTCTTTCGGTGATGCCTTTAGAACAGGAACTCACAAAGCCATGATTTTCGAATATCTGAAAATGAAAAGCTGGGAAAATCAAAAAGTGCATTATTATGGACACACAAGAGCATGGTCACAAAATGGTTCAGCAATTTCATCACTTTTAGCTGCTTTAATTATTTTTTATTCAGGCGAATACAAATACATCTTTCTTTTTTCAATCATTCCATACATACTCGACCTTTTGCTAATGATTTCCTATCCCAAAGAGCTTGATGGTGAAATGCAAAAATTCGACAGAAAAAAGCTTAAAGAAATTTTCAAAAAAACCATTGATGAATTTAAGGTAAGTTTTAAAGATGCTAAAGTTATTAAAGCAATTATTAATACTTCTGTTTTTAGTGGTTACTACAGAGCTGTTAAAGATTATTTACAACCGATTGTAAAGACCTTTGCCCTTGCAATTCCTGTATTTCTGGCATTTAATGACAAACAGCGTTCAGCAATTGTGATTGGAATTGTCTATTTTATAATTTATATACTTTCTGCATTAACAGCTCGTAATTCAGGAAGATTTGCCGATAAATTCCGCAATATCCAAAAACCACTAAACTTAACTTTGCTAATTGGATTTTCAATTAGTTTAATAAGCGGAATTTTTTATCATTATGGTTTTTCTTTGCTGGCTATAGTGTTTTATCTTGGAATTTATATGATTGAAAATCTAAGAAAACCTGTTGGAATTGCATATATAACTGATGTTTTAAATAAGGACATTCTAGCAACCGCCCTTTCAGTCGAATCGCAAGTGAAATCACTTTTTGCTGCTGCAATTGCTCCATTAATTGGTCTTTTCGCTGACCTTTATGGTTTGGGCAATAGTTTAGTGTTGGTTTCGGTGATTATGTTAGTTGGTTTGCCATTTTATTTGCTTGGGAGGAAATAGGATTGCGAGTTAGGAGTTGCGGGTTTCAATCACATTTGACATTTGACATTTGATATGTTTCTGGTTTCTCGTCATTTCGGCTCCGCTCAATGACCAATTGCATCGAAACCTAGAGTACACTGAGCGGAGTCGAAGTGCAGGTTTCAGGTTTCGAGCAATCCATACGGACGAAGCAAGCTTAGCAAACAAGAAACGAGAAACAAGCTGAAAACATCTTATAAATTCCTGTAGATTGTGTTGATTAATTTGTTAAATTGCGTTTGTTATATAATTTTAGGCACAAAAGTAAAAAGAATGAGAATATTAAATTTATATGCGGAATCATCGAAGTATATCAACTACTGAAAGTGAACGAACACTTGAATGATTTATACAGTTGAGCCATTAAGTTTGAGAAAAATTATAATTATTAAAATATGGATTTGTCGAAATATAACCCAAGCACAAATTTCCTTCTATACAAAACCCCCAATGGTGATGTTAAAGTGGATGTGCTTCTGCAAAACGAAACTATTTGGATGCCTCAGAAAAAGATAGCAGAATTGTTTGATGTAAATATTCCTGCCATATCAAAGCACCTAAAAAATATTTTTGAAAGTGGAGAGTTGCAAAAAAAAGCAACTGTTTCCATTTTGGAAATAGTTCAAAACGAAAACGGAAGAGATGTTAAAAGAAATACAGAGTTTTATAATCTCGATGCTATTATTGCAGTTGGATATCGTGTAAATTCAAAACGAGCAACACAATTTAGGATTTGGGCAACTGATGTATTAAAAGAATTTATAATTAAAGGCTATACCATGGATGTGGAACGATTGAAAAATCCACAACCTATTTTTGGTGAAGACTATTTTAAAGAGCAGCTCGAAAAGATTAGAGATATTCGCAGTAGCGAACGAAGGCTATACCAGCAAATTACAGATATATATGCCGAATGCAGTATCGACTACGACTATGACTCAGAAATCACAAGAGAATTTTTTGCAACTGTACAAAATAAACTGCATTGGGCTATTACCGGCAAAACATCTGCCGAAATTATCATATCAAGAGCCAATCATAATAAAAATAAAATGGGCTTAACTTCCTGGAAAAACTCACCTAATGGTAAAATTAGAAAATCGGATGTTTCTATTGCTAAAAATTATCTTACTGAACAAGAATTAAAACCCCTAAATCGCTTTGTAAGTATGTATTTAGATTATGCCGAAGATCAAGCAGAACAGGGAAATGTAATGTACATGAAAGATTGGGCGGAAAAACTAAATGCTTTTTTGCAATTTAACCAAAAGGATATTCTGCAAAATGCTGGGGAAGTCACTGCAGCAATAGCAAAGTCGTTTGCCGAAAATGAATTTGAGAAATACAGAATTGAGCAAAATCAACTTTTTGAAAGTGATTTTGATAAAGAGATAAAAAAAATGTTAAATGATGGAAATAAAACGGAGACAGATTGATACCTTTTGAAAATAATAGCTACCTATGGTTTCAAGTTACGGTTTTAAAATTACCAGCAACGAGAAACAAGAAACAAGCAACGAGTCGACTTTTAAACATCCTATAAATTTCTGTAGATTATATTGATTTCTTTGTTAAATTGCGTTTATAATAATTTACATCAATTAATCAAGGAACTAACCAAAAATATTAATTATGAAACTAATTTATTCTTTTCTAATCGCAATTTTTGCAAGCACTTCAATTTATTCCCAAACCCTTGATTTCGAATGGGCCAAATCAATAGGTGGAGATTCTACTGATATTAGCAGATGCATTAAGGTGGATACTGCAGGAAATATTTATATCACGGGATATTTTAAAGGTACCGTTGATTTTGATCCGGGTACTTCTGTAAACAATCTGACTTCTGCCGGTGAGGAGGATATATTTATTCAAAAGTTAGATTCCAACGGGAATTTTTTATGGGCAAAATCTGTTGGAGGAGTGAGTAGAGACGTTGCACGTTCTATAGCATTGGATGCATCAGGATTTATTTATATCACAGGTTATTTTGCAGGAACTGCTGATTTTGATCCGGGTACAGCTACTTATAATTTGTCTTCCAATGGTAATGATGACGTTTTTATATTGAAACTTACTACTCTTGGAGCTTTTGTCTGGGCAAAATCTGTGGGTGGTACATCACGTGAACGCAGTTATTCCATTGCATTGGACAACAACGGAAATATTTATACAACTGGGAAATTTGCAGACTCAGCAGATTTTGATCCGGGAGCAACTGTATCAACTTTAGTTTCTGCTAATGGAGAAGATGTTTTTATTCTGAAGCTTAATGGTAGTGGAGCTTTTGTATGGGCAAAATCTTTTGCTGGTACACTTCATGATGTAGGCAATTTCATCACAACAGACATCTCCGGAAATATTTATGTTTCAGGAGAATTTGAAGGAACAACTGATTTTGACCCGGGAGCTAGCACCTTTAATTTGACATCAAATGGATACTGGGATATGTTTATTGTCAAATTAAATAGTACAGGAGATTTTGTTTGGGCTAAATCCTTTGGAGGTGTTAATCGTGATGGAATAAATATGACCACAATAGATAATTCAGGAAATGTATATAATTCAGGAAAATTTCAAAATACAGTAGATTTTGATCCCGGCACTGCAACTTATAATTTAACATCAAATGGTGATTATGATATTTTTATTCAGAAACTTGATGCAAGTGGGGATTTTGTATGGGCAAAATCCATTGGTGGAACACTATACGATCAGGGAGAATCAATCACAACAGATGCTTCGGGGAATTGCTATTTGACAGGATATTATCAGCAGACTGTGGATTTTGATCCGGGGACACAGAGCTTCCCATTAACTTCCAATGGTGCTGAAGATATATTTATTCTAAAGTTAGATAATTTAGGTGATTTTAGCTGGGCTAAGTCAATTGGTGGACCAATGAGTGATAACGCATATTCCATTTTCACAGACGCTTCCAATAATCTCTATTTAACAGGATATTATCAATCTACTGTTGATTTTGATGTAAGCTCATCAACATTTAATTTAACTTCTAATGGAACTGATGATGTTTTCATTGCGAAATTTAAGCTGCCATATACTTCAATACCGGAAGGCCTTTCGTTTAACAATTGTTCTGTCTTTCCAAATCCAAATCAAGGGCTTGTTAATATAAATTTAGGTTCATTAAGAGACGTAAGCATTTCTATTTATAATTCAGGAATGCAACTTATTTATGAAAAGGATAACATTAACACTTCATTGTATCAATTTAAATTAGATGTTCCAAAAGGAATTTATTTTATTGAGATAGGCTCAGCCAATGATAAGCATTACCAAAAACTTATAGTAAATTAAAATGATATAAAACTAAAAATTAATCTCAATCTGAAATAGATTACTTCGTCCAGACAGATTGCTTCGCTTTATTTCTACACTTCAACTCTACTTCGGCTCCGCTCAGTATTCCGCTCAGTGTGACAATGCTCAGCACAGGCAGCTCGCAATGACGAAACGAAACCTGAAACCCAAAACCTTAAACCCAAAACACTTGCACTGAGCGGAGTCGAAGTGTGAAACCCGTAACCCAAAACTGTCCAAACAAAATTAAAAACCTACCAGTCAAGCAATAATTCCTCCCAATATCCATTTTATCAAATTGTTCCTGATTCCATTTCACATATTTAAGCTTTATTGTTAATAATTTTGCAAAACTTAAACTTTGGAGACTGATAATTATTGAAAATTAAATCTATTTTTGAAAACAATATTAATTTTTAAAAGCATAAAAAATGGCACAACAATATTTAGATCACTCAAAAGCAATTTTAACTTCTAAACGTTCGAATTTTAAAGGTGGAAGCAAAGGTTCCGGCATTATTTCTTTATTTGGTTATCAAAATGAATATGACCTTAGAGAAGGCTATCCATTACTTACTACTAAAAAAATGGCTACAAAATCGATGTTTCATGAAACTATATGGTTCTTAAGAGGTGATACAAACACTAAATATCTTGAAGACAATAACTGTCCTATTTGGAGACCTGATGCTTTTCAATCCAATCTTCCCGCTATGCAGAAAGAAGGAATATTTCCTGAAGATATTAAAAAATATTCTCCTGATTGGGATAAAACAATGAAAGAATATGGTCAGAGAATTAAAGAAGATGCAGAATTTGCAATAAGATGGGGAGATGCAGGACCAATTTATGGCAAACAATGGAGAAGATGGGAATATTTTGACCATGACAAAAAAAGCTTTATTGAAATAGACCAATTGGGAAAAATGATAAAAGGCCTGAAAAAGAAACCTACAGGAAAAAAACATATAGTTGATTCGTGGAATCCCGGCGATACTCCAAAAATGTCATTGCCTCCTTGTCATGTTCTTTATCAGGCAACTGCTAATGAAGAAGGCGAATTGGAATTACAGCTTTATCAAAGAAGTTGTGACCAATTTTTAGGTGTTCCTTTTAATATAGCCAGTTACGCTGCTCTTACTCATGTGATTGCACAGGAAGCAGAAATGGTTCCGAAAACATTTATACACACTTTTGGTGATTCACACTTTTATGCCGGTATTGGTAAGAGGACTCAATGGCACAAAGAAAATTTCAAGGAAACACAAAAAAGAATAAGAAATGTTGCTGCAAGAGAAGAATATTTAGAAGTTGTTGAATGGATTAATAAAAATGCTCCCAGCGATGGAAATGAAGAAAAATATGACCATGTAACAGCAATTCTCGAACAAATGTCAAGAGAACCCAAAGCTTTATCGAAATTACATATTGCAAAAAAACCATTCGACCAATTAACTGTTGATGATTTTATTATAGAAAACTACGACCCACATCCACCAATCAGAAGGAGTATGGCTGTTTAAGCGAAAAGCTTAAAAGGAAATTTAATTTGGGAATGTAATACTGGTGAGTTTGAAGACAATCTTAATCATTTAATTGGTTGCGAGTTACGGATTGCGAGAAACGAGTAACTAGCTTCGAGCAACGAGTTTCTTCTTCGGAATCACAAACGTTCCAACAACAGCAACAAACAAAGCAACAAAGAAAGTCAGCATTCTTGATGTAACAATTTGTTCCATTCCTGATACTATCCAAACCAAAGTGAAAACAACTCCAATAATAATTGTAGCCAATGCTGCTCTGCCGTGGTATTTTTTCCAGAAAAGTGTTAATAGTATAACAACAGAGAAAGTCCCTCCTATTCCTGCCCACACATAGCTGATATTATTAAAGATTAAATTATCCCTTGTCAAATATGTAATTAATAAAGCAATTGCGGCCAAAACTGCTGTAACAATTCTTGATGTAAGCAATGCAGTCTTTGGAGAACTGGCTTTATCTTTTCTAAATGCAGGTTTTATTAGGTTTTCAGAAAGCTCTGTTGCCGATAAAATTAAAAGTGAATCTGCAGTTGATATCATTGCTGCTATGGCTCCAGTAATTAGGATAGCTGCAATTGTTGGTGGAAATAGTTCAAGAACAACCATAGGCATCACTGTTTCACGGTCGAGCAAAGCTGTTTCGCTTCCCATAGGCCCAAAAATTGCAATCCCAATCCAGCCAATTGCCAAAGCTCCTGTATATGCAATTATTGTCCAGATGATTCCTATGTTTCTGGCTTTTTTTGCCTGGGATTTGTCTTTTATAGCCATAAAACGCATACTCAATTGTGGCTGCCCACCCATATATCCAAAAAACCAGGAAAATCCCCCCGCAATGGCTATACCGGCTGCAAAACCTTTTGCTGTTCCCACAACTGACCAATATTCCGGTCCTGCTTTTTGTAAAGCTTCGGGAATAGATGATGCGAAAAGTTCCGGATGATTGGCTATGTAGATTACTCCAACAATTGGCGTCACTATCAATGCAATAATCATAATTATTGCCTGAACCACATCCACATAAACCACTGACCTGAAACCACCATGAATTGCATGTGGAACAATGATAGCCGCTATTATTAACATTCCAATTATTGGGTCAATTCCAAACATAGTGTTTAGTGTTTTTCCACCACCAAGAAATTGTGAGCCAACATAAAAAAAGAAAAAGAAAACTATAAATGAGCTACCAAATATTCTTATCCATTTTCCGGCATCGCCATGTTTTTTAGCTATAAATTCTGTAAAGGTATTTACATTATACTTTTCGGCAGCATCACGCAAACGCCAGGCAATTACAGCCCAGGCAACAACAATTCCAACCACACAACCGATTGCAGTCCATATTTCGAGTAATCCTGTTGCATAAGCTGCACCCGGCAAACCCAGCAATGCCCATGATGATTCTCCTGTAGCTCTTTCTGAAAGGGCTGCAACCCATCCCGGTAATTTTCTTCCTGCTATTGCATAATCCGCATCGGTTTTTACTTTTCGTCCTTGATATGCTCCCCATAAGATTATCAGGCTTATATACGTAATTACTACGACTAATAGTTGAGTTTGGTAATCCATTATTTTGCTTTTTTATTTAACTTTTCAAACATATAAAAATTCATAAAAATTTCAAAGAATTTGATTGCCAATAATTATGAAAATTCCAAAAAACAAATCCTAAATTCCAAATAAATTCCAAACAACAATTTATAAATGTTCAAAACTGTTTGGATATTGGAATTTGAAGAATTGAATCATCTCCAAAAAGGTGGTCGTCATTGTGAACGAAGTGAAGCAATCTAAATCTATTATTTTACAGTCTGACAGATTACTTCGTTCCTACCAATGACTAGTATTTGTAATGTCTTGATTCAAATGCCATTATCATATGGAATTCTTGTTTTTTCTTAAACCCCTTATAATCCCCCATAAATAAAGGGGATAGTTTCCTAAGAAATTTCAACTAATTTATAATCAACCGTCTTTGAATTTGTTTTTTTTCTGTTTCTATCAATATTAAATAAATACCCGCTTCAAGATTTTTCAAACTAAAATCTTTGATAAATTCCTTTCCGGGCTTTTCATAATTGAAGCATTTTAATTCCCTTCCTGTGATATCCAGGATTCTGATTTTTATTTCGCTTTTGAAATCATCAGAAAAATTTAAAGTAAAATTTCCATCTGATGGATTAGGATAAATATTAATCGTAAAATTTTTATTGTTTTCTTCAACACCCACATTGTTAGCAGTATAAATTAAGGACCAACCTTCGTCAACTATGTATTGATCCGAATTAAACATTAGTAAAATATTACCAGTTGAAGATGTAAATGTTGGAGGCAAATTGCTTCCTGAGTATTTACCTATTAAAGTAGCTCCCGTATTTGATCCGTCATAAACCTTAAGAAAATCAAATCCGTCTTCGGTATTAAATGAAAGGAAATTTATAGTTATTGATGTAGCTCCCGGAGGACTAATCAACCATCTGCAAAAAGAACTACTATTATAAAAATTCAAACCACTTCCATCGCTAATTGTATCTTGCAGCTTGTTTAAAGTTTTCAGTCCGGAACAAAATGGTCCAACTGCTGTTGGTCTAACCATAATTATATGTTGGTCGGAATTAAAATTATTTCCGGCGGGATTAAGGCTTGTAAGATAAAAATATCCATCTGCATATCCACCCCATCCCCAGTTGAAATGAAAATGCTTAGTCCCCTGATAACCATCACAAACAAAAGCATGAGCCTCTTGTGTTGATGCATTTGCTCCGGCATAATATAATGGTCGGAATGCGTCTAACTCAATCCGTATAAGCTTTTCCCATGTTGTGTCAACATAGCCATCTTTATAATCAATTTTTGTTGATGATGTATATTTGAAATAATTAACCATTGCATATCTCGCATTGTCACTACCCGAACCCGAACCACTGGGTCCATAATACATATTTACACCAACACCGCAATGATATAATAAAACAGCAACATCAGTATCGTGGCTTGTAAGATAATTTGGCATTCCAGCCCAGTTATAAGTAGTCGCTCCGAAGTTAGCAGATAAAGTTCCATAAGTGGGATGAACGTATGAATGTGAACTATTTCCCTGTGTTGGAGTTTCATGATATTTCATTATTTGACCCATAGCAACCGCCACACAGCCAACAAGAGCGTGACCACCCGGACCACTTGCATCTGCCGGACATAAAGCATTATAGTATTGTCCCTGACTCCACCTTGTACTTATTAATGGAGCAACTCCCTTCACTTTTAAGCTACTGAATTTTGAAGTATTTGCAGCACTGTGATTTTTCCATTGATTATCAATTTCAATTGTTGCGGGCAGATTGTTTTCTCTGACAGAAATAATTTGTTTTTTATAAGATTCCATCAAATTCTGTAAGGCAATTGGTATATCGGTTTCATTATATAATCCTTTAAATGCATATCCCAATAGCGGATAAACCCTGTCTTCCGCAGCAATTATAATAAATCCATTATTATTTTCAATATTAAAAACATAGTAAACAGGTTCAGTATCAACTTCTTTTATAATAGTTGAACTTATTGTAATACTTTCCCTGCTAATATTTTTTGATAATGAATTTGCCCTTTCAAAATAGAAATTTTTTGCAACTTTTTCTGCAATATTCACAGGCACTATTTCGGCATAAATTGCTTGAATAGATAGAATTATTAAGGAAATCAATAAGGAAATACCCTTTGTTCTCATAGTAGATGGTTATTTAATGCAAATTTTTTTCAGTAAAATTAATTAATTATTTTGATAATATTTAAAAATTATATTTCCCAAAATATCCTATTTTTGAAATTTATTAATTCAATCAAATAATTCAATGAAGAAATTAAATCTATATATTCCAATAATTTATTTCTTATTTTCCTTAAATTTAGTAGCCCAGGAAAAAATACCACTCGACCATTCAGTTTATGAAAGCTGGAAAAGCTTAAACAATCCAAAAATATCCAATGATGGGAAATGGATTACTTATGAAATAAAACCTGCTCAGGGTGATGCTTGGCTTCATATTATTAATATTGAAACCAACTTTCATGATTCAATTGTCCGTGGAGAAAGAGCAATGTTTTCACCTTTTACAAATTATTTAGCATTCTATATAAAGCCTCAAAAAGATACTATTCGTAAATTAAAATTAGCCAAAAAGAAAGTCGAAGATTTTGTTTCAGATAGCTTGGGAATCTACATTTTAGGAAGCGATAGTTTAATAAAAATCGCAAAGCTTGAATCTTTTAAAATGCCCAAAACAGATTCGGAATGCATGGTTTACAAACTTGAAAAATCAAAGAAGAAAGAGAAAATTTCGCAACCTGAAAAGAAAAGAATATTTAGATTTCTTTTTAAAAAGAAAAAAGAAAAACCTAAGAAAAAGGAATACCAACAAAATGGAACCGAAGTAGTGATTTTTAATCCAATAGCTAATTCAAGCTTTAACTTTAAAAACATTAAAGAATATCAAATTTCGAAAAATGGAAAACTTATTAGTATGATAAGTACTAAAAAGGATTCTATTGATACTTCTTTTGTGATCAATTTCAACACTTTAACTAATAAATCATCAATAGTTTTTAAAAAAGATGGAAATGCGAAAAATATTACAATTGATGAAGAAGGAAATCAGATTGCTTTTATTTTCTCATCTGACACTTCAAAAGTTAAAATATTTAATCTTTATCATTTATCGCAAGAAGATAGTCTGCCGAATTTAATGGTTGATACTTTAAGTGATAATATGCCCGAAAACTGGAGTGTAAGTGTTTTCTCCAATATAAATTTCTCGAAAGATGGCAAGAAGTTATTTTTCGGAACAGCACCAAATCCTGTTGAAGAACCTAAAGACAGTCTTTTGGATGAAGAAAAAGTTAAAGTTGATGTATGGAATTGGAAAGACGATAAATTGCAACCAATGCAGCTTAAACAGCTTTCATTTGAAAAGAAAAAATCCTACAGTGCAATTTTGCTTATTGAAAGTAAAAGATTTTTTCAGCTCGGTGACACTTTAATAGAAAGGTTTAGAGTGAATTATAATTCAAATCCTGGATATGGTTTAGGTGAAAATCAGAAGCCCTATGAAAAGCAAAATGGATTTACAGGCAGCTATCACAGAGATGTTTATTCAATAAACTTAAGAAATGGAAAAAGAGAACTAATTATTAAAGATGCCTCAAGTTCTGTCACTTATTCTCCTGATGGCGAGTTTATTGTATGGTATAATCCAAAAGACAGTATTTGGTACTCAAGCAATGTTGAAACTAAAATCACTGTCGATTTAACAAAAGACCTTGGCGTTAATTTTTATAATGAACTTCATGATACTCCCGATGACCCAAATCCATACGGAGTAGCCGGCTGGACAACGAACAATGAATATGTTTTAATTTACGACAGTTATGATATTTGGAAATTAGACCCTTTTGGTTTTAAAAAAGCTGAAAATCTTACCAAATCACAGGGACGAAATAATCTAACGAAATTCCGAATTATTAAACTTGATACAGAAGAAGATTATTTTAATCTTGAAAAACCAATACTATTGTCTGCTATGAATACCAAAACAAAGCAAAGGGGCTTTTATAAACTTGAGCTTTCAGTATCAGATAAACCTATAAAACTGACAATGGAAGAAGCAACTTTTTATTATCCGGTTAAAGCAAAAAATGCGAATAAACTTATTTTTCAAAAAGGAAATTTTAATAATTATTACGACTTGTATTCAAGCGATTTAGACTTTATTAACGAAAGTAGGCATTCAAATACAAATCCACAGCAAAGCAAGTATTTATGGGGTTCAGTTGAGCTTACAAATTGGGAGTCTTTCGATGGTGTAAAATATGATGGTTTACTTTATAAACCGGAAAACTTTGATGCAACGAAAAAGTATCCAATGATAGTTTATTTCTATTCAAGAAGTTCAGACGGTTTATATAGTCATCATAGTGTAAGACCAAGCCGCTCAACTGTTAATATTCCACTTTATATCAGCAATGGATATATAGTGTTTGTTCCCGATATTACATACAAAACAGGACATCCGGGTAAATCAGCTTATGACGCAATTGTTAGTGGAACTGAGCATATTGTAAATATGGGTTTTGTTGATAAGGATAAAATGGGAATCCAGGGGCAAAGTTGGGGCGGTTACCAGGTAGCATATTTGGTTACTCAAACAAATAAATATAAATGTGCCATGGCTGGAGCACCGGTTAGCAATATGACTAGTGCTTATGGTGGAATCCGTTGGGCTTCGGGACATAATCGTGCTTTTCAATATGAAAAAGGACAAAGTAGAATTGGAGCAACTTTATGGGAAAAACCGGATTTATATATAGAAAATTCACCATTGTTTTATTTGGACAAAGTACAAACTCCCCTACTCATAATGCATAACGACAATGACGGTGCTGTTCCATGGTATCAAGGAATTGAATTGTTCTGTGGTTTAAGACGACTCGATAAGCCTGTTTGGATGCTCACCTATAACAAAGAAAATCACAATCTTGGAAACTGGCCTAATACTGTTGATTTAAGTATTAGGATGATGCAGTTTTTTGATTATTATTTAAAAGATGCTCCGGAACCGGTTTGGATGAAAGATGGAATTCCGGCTATTGATAAGGGGAAAAAGACTGGGTATGAGCTTTCGGAATGATTTAGTATTAGATCTAAGAACAAGGATTGTTGATTAACGATTTATGATGAAATTGAAGATCTAAAATCTAAAATCGTTAATCGATGTTCGACATTCAAAATATTTCAAACAGTTTTAAGATTATTTTTAGAAATATTTTCGTTTGAATAGAAGTCCTAATAATAATAAATTGAATAAGTTACCGTTAGTTTTAAGTAATAATCCATTTATTATGAGATTTGTAATAAGCATTATCTTTTCACTTTTATTCATAAACTCATTTAGCCAAGTCTCTATTAGTATTGGTCCATACAGCACTGAACCGGCAAAGAATATTGGAATTATTCTTGGTCATCAGGGTTTTAAGCAAAATCTGGAAGAAATTGGAGTAGCTTTTAATTTTGTTGAAAGCAGACGAAAAAAATTTAATCCGAACCGTAATTTTTCTCCTTTCAATTACACTAAACCATTTTTTGGAATGTCTGGTTCCATGCTATATGACTTTGATGATGGGCAAATAAGTGGTGGAAAAGCCAGTGCCTGGTTTCAATTTTTTATTTGTGCAGGATTAGAATATTCAAATTTTGTGTTAGACAATAAGAATTATAATTTGGTTAATGGAAAAATAGGGCTGGAACTTTTTGGTTTTGCTTTTACCTTTGATAAGTACCTAAACTCAAAATACAATAATAATGCATTTCCTGACTATTTCTTTTCTTTGCGATATTATATTCCAATAAAATATTTCAGGTAATATTAAAGCTTGGGAAACCTTTATACGTGCAAATCTGATTATGTGGGAAGCAGTATTCCGCTTATCTATTTCAAAACCACATATTCACAAGCATCCATTCCTGCAATAGGAAACTCCTGCCCTTTTTTAATTAATGTTCTATTAAATTGCACAAGAGTATCGGGATAATTATCCATCCAATAAACCTTTAAAATATAAAGTTTAGGTTGATTTAAAACTTCATCAATCAGATATCCGTTGCGAACGTCAGATTTATCATGGGGTGTGGCTACTATCAAATCAGGAGAAACACAGGCATTAATATATGAATTCCAATAATCAGCTATAATACCAGCTTTTCCCAGCTTATCAAACTCTTTTATTGAATTATATGCAGGAGAAATTCTTTTAGGAATATAAAAATACCTGATTGAACTAAATGAACCACTTAAAACAATAACAAACAAAATTATCATCCTAAGTACTTTAAATTTTGCAGTGCTTAAATCAAAATATAAAAGTGCTGCAACGGCAAATGACATATAGGTAATTACAAAATAGCGTCTGCCAACATCATTTAAAAATACCCAATGTGAAATTATGGCTACAATTAAATTCATAACTGCAAAAATCAGGAAGAAATAAAATGCAGTGTATTTTGCTTTTGATTTGCTAGTATCCGATTTTTTTGAAAGCAAGATTGCGGTAGGAATTCCCAGAACCAGCAAATAAGCATAAATACTCACAACATAACATTCTGCTCTAAACAAAAAAACATTTCCCAAAGTTTTCAAAATCACTTTTATTGTTATTCCAATTTCTTCGGCATTATTAAATAAATGGGCATACATTGGAACTACTGTGGCATGTGCTTTAGCGTAAGAAATGAAAATATAAGCTAAAACACTAAAAACTATAAGCAATCCAATACTTATTAAATTGAATGACTGCAACAAAGCTCTAAAGGGTTTATTATTGTTTCTTACAAACAATATTGCCGCAAATCCCATTATAAGACCTATTGAGACAATTGATAAGTCTGAAACCCATAATGAGATTACCTGAATTAATAATGCAAAAATTAAAAATAAACCTTTAGAAAAATTTCTATCAACATCCATCATTCTTTTTAAACAGAACAAGCCCATTGTCATTAAGCTAAACTGTAATCCAAAGAAATTCTGCAAGAATCCGGGAGCATAATACCAGGATGGAAAAAACCAAACTAAAGCAAGAAGTAATTTAGTATTTCTTTTTTCAAAAAAAGCTAAAAGTGCAAAATAGCCAAATATCAGTATGATATAATGAACTATTGAAGCACAAATAATTGGCGAAATTGATGTAATCTTATATAAAATTTTTACAAGAATTGGTAGAAGGCTTCCTCCCCTGTCCTGGCCCCAGTAATAAAAGTCGCTTGGAAGATTAAGTTTATAAGCCATCAATATATTAACAGCATAATCAGAATTTAATAATGGATAAAATCTGGCTGAAAAATTAAAAAACGAAAATATAATTATTCCAACAAGAATAACGTAATAAGTGATTTTGGGTAATTTTTCCATTAATTATAAAGCAGGTATTAGAATTCAAATTATAAGGCTTAAAATTACAAAT
Source organism: Saprospiraceae bacterium (assembly GCA_021739805.1). The sequence continues at coordinate 17,108 of JAIPBB010000083.1, forward strand.
ATTAATTTAGGGATACCTTTGGTTTTATAAAAATTCCGATTTTTTCATTCTAACCTAAATATTATAATTCACATTTTTATTATAGTTTTTGTAAATCACTGGGGTTAAGATGTTTTGATTATTTCTTATAGTGAAATTAAAAAAAAATAAAAAAAACTTCATTTTCAGGGGTTACCTTTTGAAATTTTTGGAATATACATTATGAGAAAGACTAACTAATTGTCATAGGTTTCTCGAGATTATTTAAAGATTAAATTTTATTATTATGAATAAATATACAGATTATAGCATTTTTATAGATAAAAAATTAATTATTAGATATTTTTCAGGGGAAATTTATGTGAAGGATATTATCGATTTACTGCATAAAACAAGTCTGGATGAAAATTATGATCCAACCTTTAATGTTATTCATGATTTTAGAAATGGAAATGTTAAATTAGACAGAACTGATACTACTCAAATAGCTAAATATCTTAAGTCTAACTTAGCAATGTATGGTAGAAGAAATTCAGTTAGTTTGACCAGTGAACCAAATCAGGTAGCTTTATCAATAATTTTCGAAACGCAAATACAAGATTTTCCATTAAATTTTCATATAGTCAGTACAATGGAAGCAGCCGTAAAATGTGTTTGTCTCCACCCTTTTGATAGTAATATTATTGAGTCCCAT
>JAIPBB010000084.1 GCA_021739805.1 Saprospiraceae bacterium
ACATATTTATGGACTTATAATTACATAATCAATATATACCTTATCTGAACTACCTTGGTGTTGAGCTATCCATTTAAATGTATGAGTACCTGATGATGCAAAAGAAAAAGTATATAAACCCCATGAATTAGGTACACCAGGAGCTAAAGTTCCTTGTAAAACATTATCGATATAAAAATCAACAATGTTGAAATAACTAGTTCCACTATTTCGGAGAAAATAAAATGAAATATAACCGTTAGGTGATGTAGTTATGGTTTTAGAAAATTGAAGAGAATCATTTTCTTGGGTTGCATGAATACAGTTATATCCATCATAAGGAGTAATAGTTGATGTAACACCCCATCCATTTCCTAACCAACCACTTGGATAACCAGTTTCAAAACTTTGATAATAAGCATTAGAAGTTGTAAATGATTTATTAACACCATAAACAGTATCAGAACTTGTTATAGCATATGCACGGATATTATAGGTTGTGTTTGGTAGTAACATTGTTAAAGTACCATTAAAAGAACCTGTACCACTTCCACTTGTTATTTTATTATTAAAAACTGTAGGGTTTGATGAGTATCCCCAACAAATGCCCCTATCTGTAACATTATTGCTACCTTGTGATGTTATGGTTCCAAGCCCTGTTGCTGATGTTGCAGAAATACTAACAATTGTATCAGTAATAACAATTGGTGGTAATATTCCAGTAGTAAAGCTTTTTTGACTTCCATAAGCTATTCCGGCATTATTTGTTGCATAAGCCCTTACATAATAAGTTGTATTTGGAGATAATCCTGTTAAATTGCTCGTAAAAACACCTAAACCGCTTCCATTAACTGTATATTGGTTACTGATTGTAGGTGGTTGAGTTGTGCTCCAGCATACCCCTCTTGAAGTTACTAATGCACCTCCATTATCGTTAATGTTTCCTCCGCATATTGCAGTTGTAGTTGTGATAGCTGACACATTATCTGTTGTTAAAGTTGCTGTTGTTGCTATTGTTGAAAAAGTTTTTTCGGAACTATAATATGTTCCATTGGTGTTTGTGGCATAGGCACGTATATAATAAATTTTATTTGGTAATAATCCTGTAATATTGCTGGTAAAAGTTCCTGTTCCGCCTGTTTCAGCAGTATGGTATCCGACAATGGTTGGACTAACTATTGTATCCCAACAAACTCCCCTTGTTGTAATTGCAGGACCTACCGACAATGAAATAGTATAACCGCAATTCGCCGTACTTGATGCAATATTTGTTACAACAGTATTTGTAATAATTGGGGATGTGGAATTAATTGAGCTTATTCCTGGTACTATTACATAATTTCCAGGTACTATTTTCAATGTATCTCCGGCATTTGAAACCAATAGGCTAATATTGGTGCTTATAACATTATTTCCATTTATTTGAATTCCATCACCTGCAGTATAGTTTTCACCGCTTGTTTCAGCATATAATGCATAAGGTACACTTAATAACTGACTTGTTCCCGTGACAGAATAATTTGTTCCCCCAGCAGGGTCGGTTTCTGTTTTAATGAAATATATGCCATTTGCCCAGTTAATAGTATCAAATCCCGTTCCTCCTCCAATTTCAATGTTAACAAGTCCATTTGCATTAGTTGTTGGAGTTTGAGTTTCAACATACACTACAGTTCCTGTAGCAGAACCTTTTAGTATACTTATTTGCATGCCAATATTAGTATTTGTAACCAGATTATCTGTTGAATTTCTAATAACTGCCTGATAACTCATTTTTTCGGGCGATTGAGCATTTGTTTGTTGCGATATAAACAAAATTGCAGTTAATAATACTGCTGCTAAAATTGCATATACTTTTTTCATGATTTTTATTTTTTAATTATTTTAAATATTTTAAGTTCTTTACCCTTGTCACATACTTTTAAAAAATATGTAGCTGTAACAAAATTTGCCATGCTAATAGTAATCTCGTTGCTTGTCAGCTTTTTACTTTCTAAAAGTTTTCCACTAATATCATAAAGTTGATAATTCAATGATTGGATGTTCAGCGCACTGGAAGCATCAACTTTTAATGTTAGAAATTCAGTTGTTGGATTTGGAAATGCAGTGCATTTTAAACTAATGCCTTTTGCTTCCTCAAGTCCAATTACTTCTGAAATTTCGAATGGTTGCTGAACTCCCTGAGCTACTGAACCATTGGTTCCTGTGTTGGTTGAATAAACCATCTGTCCAATGGAATAGCTCACCGAGCCTCCACTACCGGAAGCATTGCCACCCGAAGCGGGTATGGCTTCTTGTGCATGTAATCCTACTAATACAAAGCTTGACAAGAATAGGATGGTTAATTTTAATATATTGCGTCGCATAATTATTTTAATTCATTTTGTTTATTAATTCCACATTTATTAATAATTTATTTTTTATTTAAATAATAGGCTATTGAAAAATTAATAGTGTGGTTTTTCAGTTTAGGCTCTCCACTATAATTTATGTTTGAAAGTGAAAGTGAATATCCACCCTGAATTTGGATATCTTTAATTTTTACACCGAGACCTATGTTTATTCCTAAATCTAATCTCTTTATATCAACTTCAAAATTATCTTCTGAACCAATATTAAGGGTTTCAATTTTATTATCATCATCAGCTAAATACTTATATTTACCATTAATACAAATACCAGTATATGGTCCGGCGTACAATTGAAATTTTCCTGTTCCTTTACCAAAATTCATTAAAAAATTTATTGGTATTTCTAAATAATTTAAAGTAAGTGCGTCTTTATCAGTATTACTAAAATCAATTAATGTTCCTTTTCCTGAATATAATAACCCAGGTTGCAGGGAAACTATTTCGTTTAGTTTAATATCAATGCCTAAACCAAATTGCGTTCTAAGTCTCATTTTTGTATCTACCAAACCACCACTAATATCTGCTAAATTCACACCTAATTTGGGTACGAAAGTTATTTGCCCTTTCATATTCATTATTCCAAATATGAATAAATAAATGAATAATAAAAATATTTTTTTCATAATATTTTTTAAAGTTTATACTGAGTTTATGTTTAATAAAATTCATTAAAAGTCTTATCTACTTAATCTCACATCTCCCCAAAAAAAATACTGCAATTGTGCATTTACCTATTTTATTTCTACTAGTTTTTCAATTATTAAAACTGTGAATTATTTGTTTTAATTAATTAAACCAATAGATACTATCTTTTTGCAGTAAATGTATGTAGAAAAATAATAACCTCCAAATTATTTTTGTAAAATTTTTAAACTATGCAATTTAATACAATGTTTATTAGACTCTGTTAATTTGAGTGTTATGTCTGGATGGCTTCAGTATTGCAGGTAAATTAGGGCATAGAAAGGATAACCAGCTTTACCCACTTTCACTTATTTTTTTCAAAAGCACAGGGTTTAGAATTTCAAAGTTTTTCCCTGAGACTTTAATTATTTTTTCAGAATTAAAATCATTAATAACCCTCGAAAGGCTTTCAATGGACATTCCTCCAAAATCAGCAATTTCTTTTCTGCTTAAAGATGTGGCAAACTTGTCGTTTTTATAAACGAGTTCCGATAAATACAAAATTACATCTGCAAAACGACCGGTTACAGTTTTATTTGAAACCGTGTAAAAACGTTTAAAATAGTAAGAAGTATTAATATTGCAGGATTTTATAATTTCCTTGGAAAATTCAGCATTCTTTGAGGCAAAATCTCTAAATGAACTTATATCTATTTGGCAAGCTTGTGTGTTTTCATAGGCTGCCACTGAATAGCTATAAATATCTTCGTTAAAAAGTGATTGTAAACCTAACAAACTACCAGATGTCATAATTCCAAGAATCAAATCTTTTTGTTTTCCTTCGATGAAAACTTTTACTAAACCTGACTTAATAAATATAATGTGTGTGGCAAATCCTCCTTGTTTAAACAAGGTTTCACCCTTTCTAAAACTTAACTCGACTCTTTTAGTAAAAGCGAAATCTAAATCCTTTTGATTAAGTTTATTAAAACAGCTCGATTTGTTTTTACAATAATAACAACTTGTTATTTCTTCTGACATTGTTTTGATATTTTAGTATAACAAAATTAATCAAATTGGACATAATATGAAAATTTTCGTAAAATAATCTAGTGTTAAGTCAAAAATTAATTCCAAATAAGTCAAAAATTAATTGCATAAATAGTTAAAATGAGCCTGTTGAACAATCGAATTCAATCTGATATTTCACTATTTTTGCATCTAAATATATACATATTTCGATGTAATGGATGTAGATTTAGTTTGATTATATGAAATGCCCAAGTACAAAAGTACACTAAAATATATGAATAGATTATGGGCATTCCATGTTAGGTGCTGATAAATATTGAGAACCTAATTAATTTAACAAATTATAATGCAGTCTAATAGCAAAGCATAGACACATGAAAACAAGACGTGAATTTATTAAAATATCAGCCTTAAGTGCCGGAGGATTAATGGCTGCCGGTGCTTCTTATGGAGCTTACAAATGGGTTGATGAAAAGATTGCTTCCTCAGATTCTGAAATGGAATTACATAGAACTCCAACTTATTGTGAAGTCTGTTTTTGGAAATGTGCAGGTTGGGTTTATAAAAATGAAGAAGGAAAAATCTGGAAGATTATTGGAAACGACGAAGACCCTCATTGTAATGGAAGATTTTGCCCAAGAGGAACTGGTGGAGTTGGAATGTATTATGATGAAGACCGTTTGAAAACTCCATTAATCAGAACAGGTGAACGGGGAAATCAAACTTTCAGAGAAGCATCATGGGATGAAGCTTTTACATATATTGCTGAAAAACTTAAAATAATTGCGGAAAAATATGGTCCTGAATCAGTTGCATTATTAGCTCATGGTTCACCAACCTATTATTTTAAACATTTACTCAAAGCCTACGGCTCTGATACTATTGCAGCTCCTTCATTTGCTCAATGTCGTGGTGCCAGGGAAGTTGCTTTTATTTCAACTTTTGGTGCAGGTATATTTTCACCTGAACCAACTGACATTCGTGACACAAAATGTATGGTTCTTATTGGTTCTCACATTGGTGAAAACATGCACAACGGTCAGGTTCAGGAAATGTCAGACGCAATTGATAAAGGAGCAACAATTATTACAGTTGACCCAAGATTTTCAACTGCTGCCAGCAAATCAAAATATTGGTTGCCGATAAAACCTTCTACCGACATTGCATTATTACTGGCCTGGACACATGAAATTATCTACAACGAATGGTACGATAAAGAATATGTTGAAAAATACACTTATGGTTTTGAAGAACTAAAAGCTCATGTTAAAGACTTTACACCTGAATGGGCCTATGGAATCACAACCATCAAACCTGATATCATTCGAAAAACTGCCAAAGAAATGGCAAATGCTGCTCCATCTGTTATTGTTCATCCGGGACGTCATGTTGCGTGGTACGGAGATGATACACAAAGAGTGAGAACTGTTGCCATATTAAATGCATTACTTGGTTCATGGGGAAGAAGAGGTGGTTTTTATATTCCTGCTTCGATTGAAGTTCCTGATTTTCCTCATCCTGAATATCCAAAACCAAAAAAAACATGGCAGGATTTTAATCCTGAGAAATATAATCTTGCATATACTCCGCTGATGTCTGGTGTTTGTTATGCATCCGTGCCAACAATAGAATCTAAAAATACTTATAAAGCATGGATAGTTGCCGGAACAAATCTTATGTCATCCTTACCCGACCAAAGAAAAACTTTGGAAGCAATTCAAAATCTTGATTTAATTGTTGTTATTGATACTATGCCGGTTGAAATCACCGGATATGCTGATGTTGTTTTGCCTGAATGTACTTATCTTGAAAGATATGAATTATTGCGTTCGAATCCTCATCGTGAACCCAATATTGCATTAAGAGCACCTGCTGCAAAACCGCTATATAATTCAAAACCGGCATGGTGGATTGCCAAGGGTCTTGGAGAGAAAATGGGATTAGGTAATTATTTCCAGTATAAAGATATTGAAGAAGTTCTGGAATATCAGTTGAAAAAATTAGGAACATCACTATCCGAAATGAAAAAAATTGGTGTAAAAAAATTCCCAAGAGAGTTTGATGATTTATATTTTAAAGATGGTGAAAATATTGAATTCAATACTAATACAGGGAAAATTGAACTCTATTCAACTGAATTTGAAAACGAAGGATTTCCTCCACTTCCAATTTTCACACAACATGAAGAACCACCCACAGGATTTTACAGATTAATTTATGGTCGTGCTCCAATGCACACATTTTGTCGGACAGCAAACAACGAGAATCTTGTTGATTTAATGAAAGAAAATTCAGTATGGGTAAATCCTAAAGTTGCAAAGGAATGGGGTTTGAAAAACGAACAATATATATTCCTGGAAAATCAGGATGGAATTGTTTCCCGAACACCTATAAAAGTTAGAATTACTGAAAGAATTCGATGGGATTCTGTATATATGGTTCATGGGTTCGGTCATTTGGATAAAAGGCTTAGAACTGCTTATGGCAGAGGTGCAAGTGATACAGAATTAATAACTAAAGTTAATATTGACCCGATTATGGGAGCTACAGGTATGAGAGGAAATTTTGTGACTTTCAGAACATCAAATGTAAACGCGGAGGTTAAGATATGAGATATGCAATGGCAATAGATACGAAAAAGTGTGTAGGTTGCAGCGATTGTGTAATTGCTTGCCAAACCGAAAACAATGTTCCAATAGGATATGCGAGAGATTGGGTCGTTGAAATAACTGATGGAACTTATCCACAATTGGAAATTGAAATACGTTCAGAAAGATGTAATCATTGCGAAAATTCACCATGTGTAAGATGTTGCCCAACAGGAGCAAGTCATTATTCTGAAGGTGGAATTGTTTTAGTCACACCTGAAAAATGTATTGGTTGTGGTGCTTGTATTGCATCTTGTCCTTACGATGCACGATATCCTCATCCAAAAGGTCATGTTGATAAATGTACTTTTTGCATTCACAGAATCAAGAAAGGATTAAAGCCGGCTTGTGTTTCTGTTTGCCCGACTAACTGTATGTATTTTGGTGACCTTGATGACCCAAGAAGCGATGTTTCTCAAGTGTTAAGAAAACGAAAATGGAAAAGATTAATTCCTGAGGCAGGAACTAATCCTCAGTTATACTTTTTAATATAGTCTAGAATAATATTGTAATACAAAATATTAATGAAAGAAGAAATAATAGTTAGCGGACGAATGAATCATTTGATTGACCCGCAATTGCATATTTGGCATTGGCATATTCCATTGTATTTATTTTTAGGTGGACTTGCAGCAGGAATTTTATTCTTTGCAGCTCTTTACACAATTCTTGGAAAAGAAAATGAATATAAAGCAGCAGTGAAAATTGCACCTTTTGTTGCACCTATACTTTTGATTATTGGTTTGATGGCTCTTTTCTTAGATTTGAATCATAAACTATATTTCTGGAGACTTTATACTACAATTAGAATTCAATCCCCTATGTCGTGGGGAGCCTGGACTTTAATGGTTGTTACACCATTATCATTTATCTGGAGTGCTATTCACATTAAAGAATTGTTTCCTAAATGGGATTGGAAATTCGATATTCTAAAAAATATTGACCAATTCTTTAAGAAATATAAAATTGTACTTGCCTGGATAATGTTAATTTATTCGGTAATTTTAGGAATCTATACAGGAATACTATTTTCTGCTTTCAATGCAAGACCGCTTTGGAACACATCCATTTTAGGACCTTTATTTCTGGCATCAGGTTTATCAGCGGGAGCAGCTGTAATTGTTTTGCTTTCAAAAAACCATATTGAAAGAAAACAGTTTGCCAAAATTGACCTTATTTTAATTGGAATAGAGTTGTTTTTTATAATCCATATGTTTATGGGTTTTCTGGCAAGCACTCAGGTTCAAATTGATGCAGCCAAATTATTCCTTGGCGGACCATATACAGCTTCATTTTGGATTTTCGTAGTAATTCTAGGTATGATTGTTCCTGCAATTTTAGAAATACTTGAACTACGTGGAAAGAAAATTCCGATAGTAATTCCGGTTGTACTTGTACTATTTGGAAGCTTAATGTTAAGATTTATAATTTCTTATGCAGGACAAGCAAGCCGATGGCTTTATTAAATAAAATTTAACAACAAATTATAAAACAATATAATATGAACAAATCAAAATCAACAAAGTATCTTAATCCCTACATTGGTGGGGTTTTGTTAGGATTAGTTTTACTGGTGGCATTTTATGTTTCCGGTCGTGGATTGGGAGCAAGTGGTGCAATAAAAAGCACAATAGTTACCGCAGTTAATACTATTGCCCCATCGCATACTGAAAATGCTGAGTTTTATAAAGAATATAACGAATCACATCCAAGCCCAATGAAATCATGGCTAGTGTTTGAAATGCTGGGAGTATTAGTTGGTGGTTTTCTTTCAGGTGCTATTGCAGGAAGATTAAAACTTAAAGTTGAACATTCACCAAAAATCACATCCAAACGTAGATTAGTATTTGCTTTAGGCGGTGGAATTTTATTTGGCGTTGGTTCGCAATTGGGAAGAGGCTGTACAAGTGGTTCGGCATTAACCGGAATGGCAAATCTTTCGTTAGCAGGTTTTATTTCGATGATGATGATATTTGGAACTGCATTTGCTTTAGCATATTTTTTTAGAAAAAATTGGATTTAAATAAAAAGGAGAATTATTATGGGACCATTAATAGCAAACGATATAATATCAAGCAATACAAATCTGTTTTTAGCTTTTATAATAGGAATTGGATTTGGATTAGTACTCGAAGCGAGTGGGTTTTCTTCAAGCAGAAAACTTGCAGGTATGTTCTACGGTTATGATACTGTTGTATTAAAAGTGTTTTTTACGGCTGCAATTACAGCGGCTTTAGGACTATTGTTTTTTAGTTTATTTGGCTGGATTGATTTAAGCCTGATTTATGTAAACCCAACTTATTTATGGTCAACAATTGTTGGTGGAATAATTATGGGAGCCGGTTTTATTATGGGTGGATTTTGCCCGGGAACAAGTTTCTGTGGAGCTGCAATAGGGAAAATTGATGCCATGGTTTTTGTTAGTGGATTATTTATAGGTGTATTGTTTTTCACCGAAGGATATCCCGTTCTTAAAGACCTTTATTTTGCAGAATTTTTAGGTTCACCTAAAGTAAGCGATATGTTAGGCATTAAGGACGGATTGTTTATTTTATTTGTAGTACTGGCTGCTCTTGGGATGTTTTGGGTTGGCGAATGGGCAGAAAAGAAATTTAAAAGAGAAGAGTATTAAAAATGCGATAATGATATAATGCTAAAATGCAAGAATGAAAATAATTAAAACTTAAAAAAAATAAAAAAAATTCTGTTATGATAAAATCAAGATTAATATTAGCTGCATTTATAATTCCACTAGGTCTGATTATAGCCGCAGTGCCCAAAAACACCACTCAACATATAAAATTATCAACACAAGAATTACTTGATGAAATTAAGGATGGAACACAGTTTGTTCATCCTGATGAAATTGCAGATATGTTGATTAAACAAGATCCTTTACTCCAGTTAATTGATGTTAGGTCACAGGATGAATTTGAGAAATTTAGTCTTCCCGGAGCAATTAATATTCCTTTGGCTGATATTTTATCTGAAGAATGGGTTGACTATATTGACCAAGGTCAGTTAATGAATGTTTTTTATTGTAACGGAACTTCAAAATCGAATGAAGCATGGTTACTTACACGACAACTAGGTTATCAAAATAATTATGTTTTACAGGGAGGTCTGAATTATTGGGTTGAAACAATCCTTAATCCATTTCCACCTGCCAATACCAGCCCTGATGATGAAATAGCAAAATATGATTTCAGGAAAGGTGCAAGCCAGGCTTTTGGAGGTGGAGCAGTTGATGCACCTGAACAAACAGTTGAAAATACAGCAAATAAACCTTCAATTAAACCTAAAAAAAAGAAGAAAAAAGTTCAAGGTGGCTGTTAGTTGAATTATTATCCTGATTCACTAATTCGTTCTAATCTTTTAAAATCAAGAATTTCAATTGATTTTCCTGATGAATTTATTATTCCATCTTGATTAAAATCCTTTAAAATTCGAACAACGCTAATTGCTGACATGCCGGTAAATTCAGCCAAATCTTTTCTTGAAAGTGAAAGTTTAAAAATGCTTGAATTATATATTTTATCAGAAATAAATAAAAGAGCCTCAGCTAGTCTGCCATTATGATGTTTTTGTGTTAATGAGATGATTTTATTAAATTTCAAATTTTCGCAATTGTTTATAGTCGAAATAACATTACTAGCAAATTCGCCATTCTTAACTACCAATTCTTCAAATATTTTTATATCAATAGTGCAAATTGTTGTGTCTTCAATTGCAGCTACTGAATATTGAGCCATCTCATTACTAAATAAGGCAGGAAGTCCTATCAAACTTCCTTGTGGATAGAGATTTAGAATTAAGTTATGATTATCATTAATTTCTTTATATACTTTAGTTAAGCCTCGCTTTACAAATAAAATATGAGTAACAAAAGAACCCTGCTTAGAAATTACTTCACCTTTTCGGTAGTTAAGGACTGTTCGTTTTATATTAACATTTTCAAGTTCAATTAACGAAAGTTTTTCAAAACAAACTGACTTACTCGTGCATGACACACAACTAATTTGTTCAATATCATTATTCATTCTAATCTTTTTACAATTCTATTGCAAAAGTAATAATAAACATCTTATGAATTGTTTTTTATTATCATGTGATACATTTTTATCATTCAAGATTAAACAAATAAATTATGAAATGCTTTAGAAGCAAACATAGTTATATATTTATATGCGACTATATTTGCAACAATATTTATTTTAATGTAAATACGTCTTAAATATTATGAAATTTAAAAATTTAATTCTCTCATTCTTAGTCCTTTTCTTTATTTGGATTTTGTATAATAATACTTTCGATTTATTAACTTTCGGGATTGGATTTTTAATATCCTTAGTTACAGCTATTGTTTTTTGTAAGAAATGCGATGTGTTTGGTGAATTCAAATTTACACCTTCAGCATTTTTTTATACAGCAATTTATATTGCAGTTTTTTTGGCTGAACTAATAAAATCAAACTTAGACGTTGCTTATCGTGTAATCTCACCATCACTCCCGATAAATCCCGGAATTGTTGAAGTTAAAACAAAATTAAAATCTAAAATGGCACGGATGCTACTGGCAAACTCCATCACATTGACTCCGGGAACATTAACAGTTGACATTATCGATGACACTCTTTTTATTCATTGGATTGATGTTAAAAGTGATGATATTGAATTGGCTACAAAAGAAATAGTTTCAAAATTTGAAAAATATTTATCTAAAATTTATGATTGATACAATTTTACAAATAGCAGCAATAATTATAATGATTTCGATATTTCTGTCGGCATACAGATTTATTAAGGGACCTGATTTAGTTGATAGAGTAATATCTTTTGATGTAATAACGGTTTCATCTATTGCAATAATAGCAATAGTTACACATTTTGCTAACAGAATGATTTATCTTGATATTGCTATTGTTTATGGGCTATTAAGCTTTCTTGGAATAATTGTCATAGCTCGTTATCTGGAAAAAGGATTATAAGATGGAAATAATAGAAATTATAGGAGCAATTTTAACCTTAATTGGTTCAATATTTATTTTACTTGGCTCAATCGGATTGGTGCGAATGCCTGATTTTTATAACAGGATTCAAGCAGGAACAAAAGCTTCGACACTTGGAACTATGCTAAGCCTTCTGGGAATTGGATTAATTCATCTCGAATGGATTGGTAAAATTATTATTTTGATAATCTTTGTCTTAATGACAAACCCCGTGTCATCGCATGTTCTAGCCAGGGCAGCTCATCATATCAAGGTTAACCTTACTAAGAAAACTGTTGTTGATAAACTTAGTGAAGAAGAAATAAAACTTAATAAAAACAATTAAGATGATAAATTTAATTCTAAGCATATTTCTTGGCTTATTTGTTATTCTTATGGCAGTAGTGGCTGTTCAGAAGAAAAATTTAAAAGTTGCAATTATCGCAGCAGGTATTGTGAGTCTGTTTTCATCAATAATTTATTTGATTCTAGCAGCCCCCGATGTTGCAATGACCGAAGCTGCAATCGGAAGTGGACTTTCAACTATTATCTTCTTTTATGTATTAAATAAAATCCAAAAATCAGATGCTTAAAAAAGGTGTAATTCTAATACTGCTTATAGCAGTTGGCTATATTTTCTTTTCCTTGTTTCAGGTTTATCAGGGAAGAGATGAATTATCAGGTGTCAGTAAATACTATGCCGAAAATGCTGCAGATGAAGTCGGAGCAGCAAATTTAGTTACATCGGTTGTACTTACTTATAGAGGTTTAGACACCTTGGGAGAAATTACTATTTTGTTTTTAACGGCAGCTATTATTGGATTTGTTTTAAGTTTTAGAAATTCTGATACGAATGAAAAGAAACGAGTTATAGCACCTGCCAGTGAGATTTTAAATACAGCTTCAAAAATAATGATACCAATAGTTTTTATGTTTGGAGTTTATGTAATTATAAATGGTCATTTAACTCCCGGTGGTGGATTTCAGGGAGGAGCAATCATAGCATCCGCAATTGTATTGATGATTTTAGCTCAACCTGAAATCAAATTTAATCACAAATTAATTTCGACTATTGAATCAATATCAGGAATTGGATTTGTAGTTGTTGGTGTTCTTGGACTTGTTCTTGCCGGCGGTTTTCTCGACAATAGAATTTTTGGCTTGGGAACTTTCGGAACTATATTGAGCGCCGGTGCAATCCCGATAATCTACATTTTTGTCGGGCTTAAGGTTGGCGCCGAATTGACAAGCATTTTAGTGAATTTAAAAGAAACTCAAAATCAGAAATAATGGAATATCTCGCAATTGAAAATATTGGTTTGGCAACAGGTTTTCTTCTGATTCTGATAGGAATTTGGGGATTTCTTACACAGAAAAATTTAATAAAAATAATTATCAGTTTTTCACTGTTCGATACAGGATTACACTTGATAATTGTTTCAATAGCTTACATAAAAAAAGGTACTGCACCAATTATTGATTCTGCGGCGAACAAAGCTAATGCAGTTAACGAAATTGTTGACCCTGTGCCACATGCTTTAGCCTTAACAGCTATTGTTATTGGATTAGGAATTACAGCATTAATGCTTGTTTATGCTTTAAAATTATACAATCATAAAAAAACCTTAGACATTTCTAAGTTCAGTGATTTAAAGTGGTAAATAATTATTGACGATAATTGATAGACGACAGGAATTAAAAATTAGCAAATCGTAAATCATGATTCATAAATTATAAATAGAAAAATGATAGACCCAATTCATATTATAAGTTCAGCATTAGGAGTTGCTTTTGCCATAAGTTTAATTAGCAAATTTGGAAAAAATGTTGCGGTTTCTGCTATGTTAATCACCTTGGGATTTATGGCTTTTATTTCGCTTCAGTGGTTTCTTAAATTCTTTTATGAACCGCAGTTAACAGCTCAAATTTTCACTGCCGGTTTCAAGCCTCCAATTTCAATTAATCTTCAAATGGGTTATTCAGAATCTATTGTAACACTATTAATTAATGTTATAGGATTATTAGGAGCTTATTATCTTGTTGATGATTTGAAAAAACAAGGCAAAAATTCTATGATGATTTTTCTTGTTTTAATAATGGGGCTGAATGTTATTGTGATGACAAGAGATATTTTCAACCTTTTTGTTTTCATGGAAGTTGCAAGTATAGCTACAGCAGGTTTAATCTTACTCACAGATAATTTCAAGTCAACTCAGGCAGGATTTAAATATTTAATTGCAACCAGCATTTTTGCAGGAATTTTATTGTTAGGAATAATTTTCTCATATTATTTTGCAAATTCCCTTCTTATTGATGATTTAGTTTTGCTAAACCTCAGTGCAGTTAAGGGAGGAAGCGTTGTCTTATTTTTAATCATTATTTCAATAGTTTTAGAACTAAAACCATTTCCGGCAAACGGATGGGCTTTGGATGTTTATGATGCAGCAAATCCGGGAATTGGTGCAATTGTTTCAGCAGCATCTGCATCAGCAGCGATTTTTGTTCTTTCAAAAATTTTACCAATCGGTGGTGAATCATGGTATTTTATTATAAGCCTGATTGGAATAATTACTTTCCTTGGTTCAAATTTACTCGGGTTAATACAAGACAAACCAAATCGTTTATTGGGATATTCATCGATTGGTCAAATTGGCTTACTATTAACAATAGTCGGTTTAACGCCATTTCTAGGAGATAAAACTTTATATATCGCTTTTGGAATTTTAATTACTCATGCACTTGCAAAAGCAGGATTGTTTTGGTTATCGGGAATAATTAATTCTGAAAATATTAAAGGCTGGGCTGCAATCAGAAGGAGTCCACTTTTATTGACTTTGATGGGAACATTTATTTTCGCATTAATAGGCTTTCCTCCATTTCCATCGTTTTTTGCTAAATGGGAATTAATAATGCAATTAGCTAATAATAATCAAATTGTTTGGATTATCCTGATTCTTGTTGGCTCTTTTCTCGAAGGAATTTATTTGTTTCGTTGGTTTGGATATGCAATAAAAGAAAATAACGAAAATCTTCCCGTATTTTCATTAAAACTAAATAAAGTTGTACCAATAAGCATTGTGGCTGTTGGCTTATATCTTATTGGTTATTATTCAGGTTTAGCAATTCCCGAAGCAGCAATTATCAACTATATTCCATTAATTTTTATTGTCCTAATTTTTGCATTGGACTTTTTACCTGCTTACGTAAAAATTTCTATTTCAATTATTGGTTTAGCATATTATTCTTACACTATAATGCCTGCCTATTTTGAAAATGATATGTTAAGATTTGCTTTTGCCGGCATATTTTTAGTTGGTGGGATTTTAACATTTATTGCCGGATATGCTTATAAAGGAAAAAGAACCGGATTCTATCCTCTTGCTTTAATTATGTATGTTGGTTTGGTGCAAATCATTCAAGCTGACAATTTATTGCAGTTCTTTTTTGGCTGGGAATTAATGACAGCAGGTTCATATTTCTTGATAATACGAGGGAAAAAATCGATGCCTCATGCACTTAGTTATATGTTGTTTTCAATGGGAGGTGCATATTTAATTCTTATGGGATTTTCACTGGCACAACAAGGTCAAATGTCATTGTCATTAGATGTGCTGAGTTCTCTGTCGAATAATGTCTTTATTATTATCACCCTTATAATGGTCGGGTTTTTAACTAAAACCGCAATTCTTGGATTACACATTTGGTTGCCCGGTGCTCATGGAGAAGCAGAAAGTGATGTTTCACCTATGGTTTCGGCAGTTCTATTAAAAGCCGGAGTTTTTGGATTGATTATATTATTTGCATCAACAAGGCATAATTTCGAATTAAATTCAATTGTTTATATTCTCGGATGGGTTGGAGCCATTACTGCATTAATTGCAAATATTGCCGCTTCATTTCAGGAAGATGCAAAAAGATTATTGGCTTATTCTTCAATTGCACAGCTTGGATACATTGTTTTTGCTCTTGCCATGATGACTCATTTGGGTTGGATGGCTGCCTTTACTTACACAATAAATCATTTCATGTACAAAGCAATATTATTCCTAACAATTGGTGCGGTTGTTCTAAGAGTTGGAACTCATAATATGTACGAAATGGGTGGTTTAATTAAAAAAATGCCATTTGCATTTATTGCTGTTTTAATAGGGATTATTGCACTTTCAGGAGTTCCGCCATTATCAGGATTTGCCGGAAAGTGGTTATTGTATAATGCTGTGATTTTAAAAGGTTGGTATATCCAGGGAGCTATTGCCCTTTTTGGTGGAATCATCGCATTCTTGTATTTATTCAAACTTATTAGTTCAGTATTTTTAGGTCAACTTAAAGATAATCATAGAAACGTTAAGGAAATTTCAATTTGGTTTATTATTCCGATTTATATTTTGATAATTGGATTAATGATTTTTGCGGCAAAACCTGAATGGATTTTACAACCCATGGGCGATATTATAGCTCAATATTTCCCTGATGGCGGATTAAAATGGGATGGCGGAAGAGCATCAACTGAAATTGGATATTGGCATGGAACACACATTATGATTACTGTAGGAGTAATGTTTGCAATACTGTTTTCATGGTTGGCAATACTTAGCAGAAAAGCACAAAAAGTTAAACAGTTTAATATTGTTTATTCGGGCGAACGTCCTTTTAAACCGGAGACAACACATGTTTCCCACAATATTTATGCAGGATACAACAAAACTTTAGGATTTTTAGTGATGCCCTGGATTACCAACTTCTGGAATTATCTGAGTGATGCAATTCATGATATTTCAGATATTGGCAAACGTATTTATAGTGGAAACGGTCAAACATATTTAATCCACATAATGCTGTATATAATAGTGGTTTATTTTGTTTTTTTTAATTAAGGTTTTGAGTAAAATTATATAAAATGGAAATAGATTTCAATAAATTATTGTTCACATTTATCGGACTTATGATAGTTCTGAATTGGGGATTATTAATGAGTGCTACAATGCGAAAAATTGGTGCTCGCGTTGCAGGACGACATGGAATTCCATGGTTTCAACCCTGGATTGACCTTGTGAAAAACTATGCAGTTCGTTCACAAATCACCCACGGCGTGATGTTTTATTTAGGACCTGTTTTCAGGCTTTCCGGTGGAGTTGGATTATTCCTTTTTATGCCAATGGTTTTTGGCTCCGACTTATGGAGTAATTTTTCTTTTAAAGGTGATATAATCCTGATTTTATACTTCCAGTTTTTTGGAATGTTAGGAATGGCTCTTGGTGCCGGTGAAGGAGGTCATCCTCATTCATTTATTGGAATTAGCCGTGGACTTTCGCAGTTTACAGCAATTGAAGTTCCAATGACTTTGGCTGTTATCTCTCTTGCTGTTCAATATCATACTTTATCAATTTCAGATATTGTTGAAGCTCAACAAGGCGGAATAATGAATTGGACATTGTTTACTAATCCTTTTGCTACTGCTGCAGCTATGTTATCAGTACTTGGTGCATTTGGACATTCTCCTTTTAATTTAGTGAAAGCACCAAACGAAATTCCAATTGGACCACCAACAGAATATCATGGTACATATTTAGGCGTTTTAAGAACCAATGCAGCAATTTTGCACGTTGTTGAAGCGGTTCTTTTTATGAACTTATTTTTTGGTGGAGCAAACAGTTGGCTCGAATTAATTGTAAAATCCTTTCTGGTCTATTTCTGGTCAGTATTTGTTGGAATGGTGTTTCCCCGATTCAGAATTGAACAATCAGTTGCGTGGTTTTTGAAGATTCCATTAGTATTAGGGATTCTTGCAATAATTTTACTTTAATCAATCAGATTAATTTGAAGAAAAAATGACAGACGATAAATTAAATAATAAACAAATTGATGAGGTTACTAAATTTTTCGCAGCCGAGAACGAAAAACGAAAGGTAACAACTCCTGACGGACAAATAATTGAAATTAATCCTTTGAGTGATTATTTTCCTGATGCAAGACCTAAAGTTCATG
>JAIPBB010000085.1 GCA_021739805.1 Saprospiraceae bacterium
TTTGTCTTTTGCCTTCCGACTTTTTCCTTTGCCACGAATGCACGAATTTTTTCTCTTTCCCTGATGCTGATTTTCTATGTTTCTCCTTGGTCTTCGCCTTCTCCTTAGCCTTAGCCTTCTTTTGCCTATTGCCTTTTTACTTTTGCCTATTGCCTACTTTTCAACGTTTGACAGTTGACATCAAAATAAGAACGTTTCTAAAAAAACCATGGATAAACCACATTTTTAAGATTGACCAGAGTATTGCTAACAATATAATGACTTTTCAGATTAATATTGCCTGCAATTTTACTTAGCTTAAATAAATCAGGCTCAATAGCTTTATTTTTAACTTCGAGTGCAATTTCTTCATTAAGAATAAAATCTATCTCTGCCGTGTTTCTTTTATTATAATATGAAATCCTTCCGTAATGATGCAGTTGGTTTGCAACAGCAGTTTCAAGAAGCTGTCCAACACTCGTTTTGCATATAAGATTCAGAATTCCAGTATCTGAAAAATATACTTTTTTGCCTCCCGCTACACTACGATCGATGCTATGTGTAAATTTAGGAATTAGACGGAGGAAAAATGTTCCTTCCAAAAACTCAAGATAATTATAAAGCTTAACGCGATTTACGCCCAATTCAGAAGCAAGACGGCTTACATCCAATATGTTTCCATTACGTGCACCTAATAAAATTATCAGGTCACGAAGTTCTTTTATATCTTTCAATTCGCTAAAGACCTTGATATCCTTTTCAAAAAATGATGCAAAAATATTTCTCAGTATCAGTTTCTTTGTCTCATAATCCTTTGTAACAGCTACTTCCGGAAACCCTCCAAACTCCATATACTCATCATATAAAGCACGCCTTTTGTATATTGCAGCCGAAGTATGATTAGAGAATACTTCTTCAAGATTTGGCTGAAGCTCTGATTCAGGCAAGCCAGCATTAAAATACAAATATTCTCTGTAGCTTAAAGGATGCAGTATAAATAAAAACTTTCTGCCACTCAGCGATTCCGGAAAAAGATTCCGCAAATAATAATTTGATGAACCGGTAACAATGAATTTTACCCCAAAATGATCTATCAGGTATTTAATAATCTTTGTTATTTCAGGGAAATTTTGTATCTCATCTATGCAAACCAGAAAACCTTCTCCTGTATTTGCTCCTGATTCACGTCTCAAATCTTCATAAATAGCGTTGTAATCAACCGACTCAAACATCATATAATCCAGCGGATTATCAAAATCGTACCAGATAAATTTTCCTTCCCAGACATCAGACAACTGACGCATAAGAGTTGTTTTACCAACCTGCCTCATCCCTGTAATTACAATAGCGTTTTTATGCTGCAATTGAGGTAATATGGTATAGAATAATTGCCTTTTAAACATTGTGTAAATTTATTTTTACAAATATACGCTTTTTTGTATTAAAAAACATCTTTTATGCTTTTTTTTATCGCTAAGAGTTTCAGGGTGCGTACTTCGACAGGCTCAGCACAAGAGTTACGGGTTCCGGCTTCCGTCTTCGAACTTTTTTCTTGCCACAAAGACACTTAGCACACAAAGTGAATGTGAGAGCAGGTGAGCAAGAGAGCGTGAGAGCGTGAAAGGGTGAGCTTGGGAAAGGGAGATGGGGAGAAGGGGTGAGCGTGTGAGCATGTAATGTCAAATTGTTTACCCTGTAGAATGTTCTTAAAGCATAGCTATTCTATTAGGGTCAAAAGTGGGCTGGAAGCCGGAAGCAAAGGTGATTGGTGAGCGGTAAGCAGTAAGAGGAACATGAAACTTGAAACCCGGGTCTTGAAATTTATTAATTTTTATTTAAATAATTCTCTACTTTTAATTTAATTTCCTGCTTAACAAGCTCCCAGTTTGTATCTATAAGCATTACAGGGCTTTCGTCTTGTTCTGCATCGTCAAAATACAATAAACTTTTTAATACAAGAAAAAGAGAACCATCGTGATATTTTTGCATATAGAAACTGAAAATTTCATCCAATTTATAGTGCTCCAATAAAAAAAATAAATCTATAAAATCTTTCTTAGTTCCTCGTCCGGTAATAGCAGCAAGTTTCATTGCAGCTATATCTTTCTTACCTGCTAACACTAATTCATCAACAATATTTGAACTCTCTAACCATTTGTAATGATAATTCACTATGTCAACTTTTATATTGTCTATCAAATAGATATTTATATTTTTGGATTTCTTCAAAACAGTTACACTTCCAATTTTATCTAATTGCTGTGAAATTGTAATACTATCAGAATTAATATCCCCGAACAAGTCTAAATCAATTGATTTTCTATGACCTAATTGCAATGCCAACGCAGTACCGCCTACCAAACGCAGATTTGACAACTCAGGTATTTGTTGTAATATTTTTAAAAGTCCCAGTGTTTTGGAGTCGACTGTTTCGTAGTGTAGCATAGAAAATTTTCTCTTGGTATATTTGCTAATGTTGCTATAAAAGAAATAGATTTTTTATCTAAATCTCTAATTGTGGTGGTTATTTCTGCAATTTTTTTTAAACCGTAATAATTATAAATTATTTGCCAATCGTTTATCAAACCATAATCTAAAACTCTTTGAATAATAAACTTTTGGCTTTTCTCAAAATCAAGTTTATTTTTATCTATATCCCAAAAAAGATGCTGAGAAAAATTTGCAATTGAGTTTTTCATACTGCAAATATAATAGAATAAGAGTGAAAAAGAAAGGAAATGTCTGAAGCTGATTTTTTCACCACAGAGACACCAAGCGTACTAAGAGATGGGTAGTTTTCAGGGTGCGAGTTACGGGGTGCGGGGTGCGGGTTGCGGGGTGCGGGTTGCGGGTTGCAGGTTTGACCATGCCTGAATAACGTTGACCGTTTTTGAATTAATTTATAAATATATTGACTTTTTCTTTTTTTGTTACTTTTTTCTTTTTGTTTATTATCCATGTTTTTGTTAATAAGCCATTATTCACATGTTCTTTAAATGCCTGTGGAGTATATCCATTAAGGGATTGATGAGGTTTGTGCAAGTTATACATATTCACTGCTTTTATTAACATCTTTTTTAACTCATTATAATTACTGGGTTGATAATGTACCAGATAATTGTTTTTTATGGTTCCATTAATTCGTTCAGCATGAGGGTTCTGGTAAGCTGTTTTTCCCATACTGTTTCTTATTCCAAATGATTTGGTTAATGCCACAAATATCTTACAGTAATATTGACCTCCACCATCAGAATGAAAAATCAAGCCGGATTCTTTTTTCAAGTTTGTTTTACTGATGGCCATTCTCAGGGCCGGCAAAGTAGTATGCTCTGTACGAAGGCTTTTTGATACACTGTAACCTACTATTTCCCTATTGTAGATATCTGTTATAAAGGTTAAATAATATACTTGGTTACTTGTCTCAAAATAGGTTATATCACTAACCCATAACTGGTTTATACCTGATAATTCAACCAGGGTTAAAAGAAGGTTGGGAAAATAAATTATTCCCCGACTGTCGGTTGTTTTATATCGTGCCTTTTTAGGTTCTACTTTATATCCATAGGAATGACAAAATTCTTCAAACTTATCTCGTCCCATTGTTTCTGGCTTAAGCATTAAATACATTTGTCTGCAGCTCATTACCGGATGGTCTTGACGCAATTGACTTAAAATGGGCAACAGGTTTTGCTGCTCTTCCATAACAACCATACTACGGTTTAACCATTGGTGAAAGGATTGCTTACTAATTCCTACTGTTGAATATATTGTATTCATTTTGTAGTTGTGTTGTTTTTTGTTGTACCAGAACCATAGTAGGCTTTGTCGCCAAATTTTTTTTTAATATCAATACTATATTCTTTTTCTGTCTGTTCAATTACTTTTTGCTGGAAGTCTATTAGCAATTGTTTCTGTCCTATGATCTGTTCCAGTTCTTTTATCTGATCTTTTAGCTGCTGAAGTTTGCGAGTATCACTTTTGGCTTCAATGACTTGTTTAATGCCCTTTTTACGCATAGCTGAATATTTATATAACCATTTGCGGACTGATGTGCCACTTACTTGGTATTCACGACAGACCTCGGCAATGGTAGTAATATTACGTTCTATCTCTCGTACTTTCTTACGTCGAAATTCTTCACTAAAATAACGATTTTGTCGCTCTTGAACTGTTAGCTTTTTGTAAGTTTCTGTTGTTGCCATTTCTTTTGAGTTATTATTTGCTCAAATTCGGTCAACATATTTAGGCAAGGACAGTTTCAGCCCACATTTGACATCTGACATCTGACATTTGACATCATTTTCCCTGACGCTGATTTTCTATGATTTTCCTTTTACCTTTTTACTTTTTACTTTCGCCTTTTGCCTTTTTACTTCGGTCTTCCGACTTCGGACTTTTTCTCTTGCCACAAAGACACTTAGCACACATAGTGAATGTGAGAGCACGTGAGCACGAGAGCTTGAGAGCGTGTGATGTCAGTTATTTGTTAATTTTACTAAAAAAGATATGAAAATACGTTCACATAAGGATTTAGATACATATTAATTAGCTTTTGAAGCGGCAATGGAAATTTATGAATTATCAGATTCAGAAGGCGAAGGTGTCAGCCCTGTGTAATACACATCATAAATATAAAAAAATATTATAACTATGTTCTAAAAAGTCTTAAAGACGATAAATTTTACATTGGTTTTACTGGCAATCTTGAACACAGATTGAATGAACATAAAAATGGACTTGTCAGATCAACAAAATACAGAAGACCATTTATTTTGGTATATTATGAAGTTTCTTTTGATTCTGTATCAGCGTCCCATCGGGAAAAATATCTCAAAACAACCTATGGTCATCGCTATTTAAAAAACAGAATTGGAGAAAGTTTTTCTGGTATAACGCTATAAATTATTACACAGGGTAAAAGACCGAAGTTTGCTTAGATTTCTCCCTGGCATGCCAGTATATTGAGAATAAAACTTCTCAGGCTCTTTACCAAAAATATAAGCAAATTCTTGGGAAGCTTGGCAATATGGCGTTATACCGATGTGAATTAATTAACAGTCCAAATCTAATATTAAATATTGTTTCAATCGGCATAAAATTTAAAATGTCCTTCGGTAATTTTAAATTAACAATTGGTATTATCTCCGGAAAAATGGTCATATTAATCACATAAACAGACTCTCTAAGTCACTCTTTCCCTAAGTCTCACCTTCACATGCTCACATGCTCTCCCGTTCCCAACACCCCTTCTCACAACTCACTACTCAAATCTCATTTCTTCACACTTTGACACTTAATTCTCAATATTTCATTGCAATGATTACACATGCCGTCACAATCGCTACATGCTAAAAATATTTGTGTAGTTATTTTAATCTTCGCCATATCAATCTGATATTCAAATTTATCCATTGCCTTAAATTAGGTAATGTATAAACTTTCCCATAATTATCTATTTTTTCAGGTTTAAAATCTTTATTTGATACTTTTAATAAAGCTTTGTAAAGCATATCGATACTTTCTTCTGAAGCTCTTTTCTGAAGTTTTTTTAATGAATCATTTTTTCTAATATCAATTGTCTTTTCTACAATTGGAATTCCATTATCTAAACCTGGCGATAAAATCTGAACTGTAACCCCCATTTCTTTTTCATTATTGTATAATTCCCAAAGGGCTGGAGGCATACCACGATATTTTCTCATATTCCCATGATGGTATGATACAACACCAATTGGCGTGACTTTAAGCAAAGGTTCTTTAATTATTCCATATCCACCTACTAGAATTAATAAATCCAAATTATATTTTTTTATGCTTTCTATTGTATCTGGGGAATATGGTTCTTTCGTTTCAATAACTGCAATCTCGTTTTTACTGCAAAATTCTTTAATATTTATACTTTTACCTTTTTTTGAAAAAAAAATTTGTAAAGCCATAATTAGAATATACCCACCGCGACCCCGTTTTATATTTTTCTTAAGTTTTTGTTTTAATGATTTCTTAGGTCTGTTATCTATTATTGCAACTTTAATTGAATAATTATTATCTTCTAATATCGGTTTTAGTGTGTTTAATCTAAATTCCGACAAACTATTACTCGTAAGTAAACCAATTTTCATCATTATTGCTCAATTTTATTTGTAAAACCAAATTCTTGTTTATGCCCATTTCTTGTTTTAAAAAACGACCATACACCACTTGCTTTAACGATTAATTCGTTTATATTAGGGGTGTCATTTACTGAAAGACGTTTTAATCTGAAAACATCAGTTTTAATTGAATTAAAACCAAAATCAACAGTAATTCCACATTTGTAACCAGCTTCTTTTGCCAATAAAATATCACGTTCTGAGTAATCTCCATTGGGATAAGATATTGCATTAATTTTTAATTTATATTCTCTCTCAAGAATCTCCTTTGAATTAAAAATTTCTGCTCTGGCTTCATCGTTGTCACAATTCGGCAAGCATGGATGAAACAAAGTATGTGATTGCATATTAGCATGATGCTTCATTTCATCTATATGTGATTTTTGTAATGCTTGAGGCTTATCAAATTCTTTGTCTTGTTCAAAACCTACTTTTGAAAGAACATTTAATCTTTCTTTATTTGAGATTTGTTTTAATTGAGATATTGAAAAAGTTTTATTCTTATATTTAAACCAGAAATGTCGATTTGTATTTATAATTGATGCACATAGAAATATTGTAATAGGAATTTTGTACTTTTTAATAGCTGGTAACATTTCATAATTCCTAATATGCCCGTCATCAAAGGTTAAAATCAATGCTTTCTTAGGAATTTTGGTTTTATCTCTTTTATCAATCGCATCAATAAAATCATTTAAATCAACGATGTTATATTTTTTTGACAAATATGAAAAAGTTTGTTCTGCTGTTTCCTTACTTATGTCATGAAACAGTAGTATTGTTACTTTATTTCTTTGTATTAATTCTCGAAAAAGAATTGGCAATCCGGAAATTCTCAATAATCTAAAAAGAAGTTTATTCATTTTGTTTCGTTTTTTAAAATTTTGCCTAACTTTAAGCTAATAAGGATTTTAATGAATTTTAGCAGAGCACAAAACAAGCATAATATCAAACTCGACAATTACCATATAATGTTTCTTCCTATTTGCCATGGAATAAGTCAGAAAATGACAGCAGTCACAATTAGTAAACCAAAGAAAAAACCACCAAATACCATCTCTAAAATTGATTGATTATTAAACTCATTTGGCTAATTGTATTAAAACTACTTGCCATATTTCTTGATTCAAGAATTATTTTCCCAATGTCTTTTAAATATTAAATTATAATTATGCTAAGGTAAAGGAATCTACTATTCCAGTTGAAATAAGTCTAGTATCCATTGTTATCTTCAAATCCGGATCACTTAAGTATACATCTTTGATAAATTCTATTAATTATTGTTTGATTGCGTTCATAATAAATGGATTAAAATATTATTCTACTTTATGGGAATATTAACGGAGATTTCTTCAATGATTGACACTTAATTTTCAAAATTTTATTGCAATGATTACACATACCATCACAATCACTGCATGCTAAAAATATTTGTTTTGTTATTTTTGAATGAAATTGTTTTATTTTTTGAAGCAGTGTTTTCATGAGATTTACATTTATAAATATTTTAAAATGGAATTAGGATTTCATTTGAGACTCAATTTCAGCTTTTACTCTTTTTCTATAATATTCTTCTACCGTAATAAATTCGTAATTTCTTTTTTGCAAATACTCGAGTTGATTATATAGTAAGGGTAAAGCCTTTTCTCCAAGGTTCTTCAGTTTTATATGATACCTAAGTTTATCTCCAAGTAAGTAAGCAAAATAATTCTTAGCTCTTCTATTGACATTAATTATTTCAACTTCTTCATTAATAAACTCATTTGGATGAGTTAAAAACAAAACAGGTCGCTTTGTTAATTTTGCTTCAAAATTCAAGGCTGATCTTACCATTTTTATTAACAAAGGAGATATTCTCATCATTGTTCCTGTATATGATAATAAAAATGACGAAACAGGTACTTCGAAAATATTACCATTTCCTTTTTTTGCCAGATTATTAGGATTAGTAAAATATGGAGTCCTGGGAGCAGTGAGCCATTTTAATTTTTTTAACGAACCAAAAGATAAAAACATATCTATGCGTTGAGGTGCAATAGAGCTATCTGTTAGAAAACCAGTCTTAAATAATGTTTGTGGTGTAAATTCATTAACCCTTAAAGCAGGAGCACGAAAAGAAATTACTTCCTTATTGCTAATGCTTTCAAGTATATTTTTAGCCTTTTTTAGATGCTCTATTTGCTCATTAAATGATAAAACGTCAAACGCCTGATTTGAATCATGAACAAGTCCGTGGCAAGCAACTTCATGTCCAAAAGGAAGTATCATTTTAACTACTTCCGGAAATTTCTCTGCAATATATCCTGTAAAATAGAATGTTGCTTTAACATTATATTTTTCATAGGCTTCTAAAAGCAAAGGCATACCTTTTTTTAAAACAATCTCCCCGGTTTTATCGCTTAAGCAATGATTCCATAGAGAGGTTGTTTCAACATCATTTGTTATGAGACTATATCTTTCCAAATTTCGATTCAATTACATTTTGAGTTTTTAAGGATAAACTATTTATTTCTAAAAACTATCTTTTTTCCTGTTCTTCTAATTATTTGTGCTGTATACCAAAATAACCAATCCATAAAATTATCTTTCCACTGTTCAAAGTGAATTAAAAGGTAAATTTTATCCACTTCATGATTATTTATAATTTTGATTATGTCATTTGATTTCTTAATGTTGAATTTTGGATTTACATTTGATTCAACTTTGTCAAGTCTTTTATATCGATTATCCCAACTTCTTCCGGTATCAGACAAATATAGAATATTAGTAAAGTCTATAGACTTATAAGCATCTCCTATAATACCGAAATCATTAAAAGTGTTTTTATCCCATAAGTCAAAATTTATATGTTTTGAAAAAACTGTTTTTCCAGAAATAATTTTAGGAATAAGTTTTATCATATTCTTCAGGGAATATCCATCAGTAGTATCAACAAATGAACCTCCATGAGGGCAGACAGTTTTTGAATCCCAATTACTAATAAAACTCTTTATTTCATTATGGAAAAGTTCAACTGCTTTTTGGGGATCGCCTTTTGCTTTAGTAAAAACCTCATAATGATATCCTATCTCATGACCAAGTTCATAAACTTTTGAAATTAAGTCTTCCTTGTATATTTTATCAATAGTTCTAAAATAATATGAAGTATGGATATTTAAGTCATTTTCAAGTTCAGCAAACTTAAGTTGGTAATATGGATCTAAATCAACATCATGTCTTAGAATTATAAATTTATCCGGTAATTCTGTTTGTTCAATATACTCTTTAATAGTAATAACTTTATAATCCGACTTAGATATTGCCATAACAATTTCAGCGTATTTTTTGTATGTAAAATCGAGACTCATTTTTATGATTTATTTCTTAAATCCAATAGGAATTCCATCTTTCATTTCATATTCCTTGATTATTTTAGCAGGAACTCCACCAACCAAAACATTAGGTGGAACATCCTTTGTAACAACAGCACCAGCACCGACAATACTTCCATCACCTATAGTAACGCCTGGCAAGACAATAGCACCTATTGCAATGATGGCATTCTTGCCAATAATAGTAGGAGCAACAAAGCCTTGGGATACTTTTGCAAAGTGTTTCAATGGTTTGTAGTGAGTTAAAATAATATTATATCCTGCTAATGATGCACCTTCTTTGATAATACAAAAATTAGGATAAACATCATCAATATTACATAATGGACCAATATGGGCATTTTTTTCAATTTTCACACCCCTTTTTCTATGTAACCAAAGTTTAAATCTAGACCAAGGCATTACTCGGGCAATCATTTGGAAAATATAATCTGATAATCGATCATATAAGAAATGAAGGCTGCCTAAAAAATGATTATAACCATGCTCTTTGGCTGATAACTTTAACGCTTTAAAGAAACTTCTTTCAACATAATAAGGTAAAGGCTGATGTTTAAGCTCTAAGTAATCTCTCATTATTGGGTATTTAAAGGTATTTCTACATCGTTTTAACTATTGCATTACCATCAATAACAATTTCATTATTTGAATTATAACAAGTTGTTTTAAAAGTTATGATAGGTTTATCTTCTCGAATTTTTATAATTTCAATAACTGCCCTAACTTCACTATTAAAATAAACTGGTTTTTTAAATGAAAGTGTAGAACCTAGATGAATTGTTCCTTCCCCAGGTAATTCGGAACCAAGCATTCCTCCAAAAAGACTTGCTACAAGTAAACCAGGGACAATTCTCTCTTTAAATATTGTAGATTTTGCATATTCAATATCATGGTGTATAGGGTTTGTATCAATTGAACTTTTCGTATATTGATACACTTCTTTTTCACTGAAAGACTTAACAATTTCAGCTTTTAATCCAATTTTCAAATATTGTTTCATTGTTGATTATTTGAATCTAGTAAAACAAACTACACTAATCTAAATATTTTTATACTTTATAATTGCATCCAAACATCTCTTAGCTGTATTACCATCCCATAATTCAGGTCGAACAGGTTTCCTTTCCATTGTTAAAGTATTTAAATATTCCTGTCTAATTCTATCAATATTATTTCCAACTAAAACCGATGCACCACCATTTTCCCTCAGGGTAATTGGCCTTTCTGTATTCCATCTTAATGTTAAACATGGCGTTCCCAATATAGTACATTCTTCCTGTAAGCCTCCACTATCAGTAAGCATGATTTTAGCATCCATATTTAATCTCAGCATATCATGATAATTCAATGGTTCTAATAAAGTTATAGTTGGATGCTGCATTACTTCTTCTAATAGTTGAAATTTTTCTAGTTGTTTTAAAGCTCTTGGATGGATTGGCCAAATTAAATGTAAATCTTTTGTTACTTCGTCTGATAAAAACCGAATTATTGGCCTAAACACATCTTCAACATCAACATTAGAAGGGCGATGGAGTGTCATTAGTGCATAAGAGCCATCAATATCCTTTTTGCCGGATTTCCAGTTTCTTGTCAATATTTCATTAATGTTTAATCTTCCGGCTTTTTCTCTATTTTTTTCTAGAGTATCAATCATAATATTGCCTACAAACTTAATTTTAGAATCTTCTACACCTTCTTTTTTTAGATTTTGATTAGAAAGCCTATCCGGCGTTAGTAATAAATCAGATAATCTATCAGTTACTAATCGATTTATTTCTTCAGGCATTTTAATATCACCTGAACGAAGACCAGCCTCAATATGACAACATTTCACCCATTCTTTTTTTGCTGTTACCGATGCAGCTAAAGTGGCGTTAACATCACCAACTACTACTACCCAATCGGGTTTTTCTTTATGAAGAACTTTTTCAAATTCAATCATCGTCTTCCCCACTTGTTCTGCATGTGATCCAGATTCAATACCAAGATTGAAATCTGCATCAGGAATATTTAACGATTTAAAAAAAGCCTTTGACATCCTATCATCATAATGTTGACCTGTATGAACTAGAATGTGATTTACTATATTACTATTTTGTTTATTATGTTCATGAATTGCTTTGATAAAAGGTGCAATTTTCATAAAATTAGGGCGGGCACCAACAACTGAAATTATTTTCATTATTTAAATTTATCTATAATTGCATCGAGAATTTCAAGAACTTCTTTCAATACGTCTTTACTTCTTGCTGTTTGTGAATCTTTTCTTTGCACGCTATCAACATATTCCTTAATTTCACTAGTATTGCGTGATTTGAATTCCCAACCTTTTTGTTGCATAATAATATCTACAGTTAGGAAAACCTTTCCTGGGAAAAAACTAACTGCCGGGGTACCTAGGAGAGCAGCTTCTCTTGCAAATGTTCCTGCACCAGTTAGCATTGCTTTTGTATGATAACAAACGTCTAATCCCGATAAGGGACTTTTAGGAATAAAGATATTTGAATATCCTTCTGCATACTTCTCTTCTTCTTTATACCGTGGAAGAAATAGAATATTCTCATTTTCAAATTCTTTAAATAACTCTGGAACTATAGACACAGCATCAGTGGGTACATAACTCGCTTTTAGATTTTCAGGTCGAATCGTAATAAAGTTTTCGAACGGAATCTGATTTAAAAAAAATTCATCAGGACTAAAACCCGCTATATATACATCTTCCTTAAAACCATTGTAAGTAAAAATCTGAGACCGTTTGACTTTATAATTATCCATTACACTTTTGCAATCAAAATAAGATGGAAATATAAAATATGATCCTAATTTATAGGAATGATATTTATACGATGTATCATTGTCAGTAAAAACCAAAGAAGGTTTTCCACGAATAAAACTAACAGGTGTAGTAATTTGTCCACCAATTGAAACACT
Source organism: Saprospiraceae bacterium (assembly GCA_021739805.1). The sequence goes on from JAIPBB010000085.1 coordinate 12,431, forward strand.
AATATCAAATTTGGGAACAATAAATAATAAACTAATAATTCTATTAACTAATCCTAAAACCTTTTTTACTTTACTTTTTCCTTTATGATTTCCTATTAGGATATATGATATATTGTTTTTCTCTAACAAGGGTAAAGTTTCTGAGAAGTCTCTTGCAGTTACAAAAACCTCATGCTTTATCTGCAAATGCCTTATCAGGGGGACAAAAAAATGCACATGGGGAGTATTAGTAATGTCAAACCAAATTTTCATTCCAATTTCTATTTATTAAAACTTTTTATAACTTTAGCAGGTACACCTGCAGCCACCGAATATGGAGGAATATCTTTAGTAACAACTGAGCCTGCACCTATAATAGCACCTTTCCCAATTGTAACTCCAGGCATTATAATTGAACCAATGCCAATATGAGCTCCATCTTCAATAATCACTTGTTTTGTAATCAACGGGCAATTCATAACCGCTTTATCAATCTTATAGAAAGCTAAATCCCTTTGATGACACAAAATCATTACTCCTGCTGTTACCCAAACGTTTTTACCTATTGTGACAAGATTTGGATAAGCATCATCAATTTGAACAGTTCTATTAATCTTAGAACCTTTGCCAACATTTACACCTCTTAAGCGATGTAAAAAAGTCGTCAACTGAGCTGGAAATGTAAAAGGAATAATTATTGTTAAAAATCTTACCCAAATTCCTTTTAATACAGACAAAATTGTTCTATTTTCTTTTGCCATAAAATTCTTTGTAAATTAATAAACCAGTTAGCATTTCTATCTATATTTAATCAATTTAGCTGGGACACCAGCATAAATTCCATTCTCTTCAGTGCTTTTTGTAACTACAGCACCTGCACCAATAATAGAGCCCTTTTCTATATGGATACTTGGCATAATTATAACTCTTAATCCTAACCAAACATCGTCATCAATTTTCGACACAGTAGTATTTTTATTACCTTGCTGTTCCATTGGTTTTAATTTATCTGAAATTTCATGGGTCCGTCCTAATATTATTGATTCTCTAGCTATCATAACATGATTACCAATTTTCACATTATCCAATCGAACACCTTCATTTATACGACAATTATTGCCAATGCACACATTATTACCTGTACCTATATAAACTTTCCGCATTATCCTACATCTATTTCCAGTGGGAACAATATTTTTCAAACATATCACTCTAAGCCAATTGAAAAATCTACCTGCAGGAAATGAATAATTTGGCAAATTATATGCAATTAAGTAATAGATAAATAAAGCTATTGATTTCTTAATTTTCATATATACATTTATTAGAATAAATAAAATAATTAGTCATTATAGGAAACAATATATCTGTATTTATTGCTACCAAGCGAGTCGAAATCTATTCCAAAATTAATTTTAATATCAATTTCTGATCCAATATGATAGCTAAAAGCTTCAATAATCTTTTTCGTATGAAAATCCTTATAAGAGGACTCCTTATCAATATGAATTATTATACTTTTTGGTGAATCCTGTACTATTTGAAATTTTAATACTGGGAAATTTCTCATTATCATAGGAATTGATTTACCAGGCATTTTTCTGCCATTTGAAAAAACAAGATTAGTTGATCTTCCAATTATGTCAATCATTGAAAGCTCTCGACCACACTCACATTTTTCATCAATCCAAGCAACAACATCATTAGGTTGATAACGTATTTTTGGCATAGCAAAATTTGTAAGTTGAGTGCACGTAATTTCACCTATATTGCTAGGTAAATAATTATCTTCAAGGATTTCAACTATACATGACTCAAAACCAACATGCATTCCTGTATGATGTCTGCATTCGCTTGCATTTATACCTGCATCTGCTGCACCATATTGATTATATACATCTGTATTGAAAACCTTAGATATATTTTCTCTTACATAATCATCTAAATATTCTGCTGTTACAAAAACTGCATTAATATTAATATTCTTAGAAACTTTATTTAAATAATCTGCAAAATTGTTAATACCATTGGGATATCCTTTTATATAATTGATTCTTTTATTTTCAAATACTTTCAAATACTCTGTAAGTTCTTTATTACCTGTTGTTATTGCAGAAAGAGGATATACACCCTTATAATAATTCCAAATTTTTTTTAAAATCCCTTGTGAGTCATCAGGTAAAATCGAACTTCCTCCAATAAGAGCCATTCTTTCACCAAGTTTATAGCCACCCCATTCGAAAGCTCTATATTTTAATGCCTCTCCTATACTCCAAGAATTTTTATCACTGTAATGCACAAGTGGCACTCCTGTTGTCCCCCCAGTTTTTCTTCGTATTGGATGAAAAGATTTGGCATTTTTTGCAATTAAGTCATTAAAATTATTTTTTATCAAATCTTTGGTTAATACGGGTATCTTATGTAAATCTGATGAATTGTTTATGTCAGAAGGAGTGATTTTTATTTCCTTAAATAAGCTGTTATAATAAGGGACATTATTATATGCATGTTTAATAAGTTCTCGTAATTTTTCATTTTGATAGTTCTCAATTTCTGTTTTGCTCCACCATTGGCTTTTTCTTAAAAATGAGTGCCATTTTGCAACATTTGATTTATTTATGAAATCAATAACTTTTAATGTATTAGCTTTCATATAAAACAGTATTCATTTGTATATTATTATAAACAATTTTTAATATACTATAATCTATATTAAGTCTATAGTGACTTGTCTCATAATAATTGTGGTAATCGTTTGTAAATTTATTAATTCCAGAGAAGTCAAAAAAAATTTCAAACCCAAACAAAACATTTGAATATCTTATATCTGCTGGCTGATTTTCCTTTTATCATTTAGAAGACTAATAATTTTCACTAGTTCATTATAATATGACAATATAAGTTTATTTAATTATTTTTTGATTCAAATTCTTCTAAAAGGATTTTCCATTTTTTTCTAGCACTTTTATAGGAGTGATTCTTAATTATTGTTTTTCTAGCATTTTTTCGCATAGCTGCTAATTCCTGATTACTTTTATAAGCATAAAGCATTAAAGCAGTTAATTTTTCTGGGAAATCAGCACTAAAGATAAATCCATTTTCATTATGATGAATTAAATCAGGTATATTTCCTACATCTGAAGATATACATACTAACTCGCATGCCATTGCCTGCATTAAACTAGTAGGCAATCCTTCACTATTAGAGCACATAACATATATAACAGCCTGGTTTAGCCAATAGTTAACATCTTTCTGAAATCCAGTCAAATGAATGTAATCATTCAATTCATTATGATTTATCATTGATTTGACTTTTGATAATTCCGATCCATCACCGACAATAAGTAAGCTTGCTTTGATATCAATTTTATGAAGTTCATTTATTGCTTTTACTATTAGATGAACTTGTTTTTCAGGCGAAACACGACCAACATAAATGAAATCATATTTTTTTTTTATATTATCAGGTTTAAAATATTCAGTATCTATCGTGCTATGTAGAATATTAACTTTTTTGGGATTCACTCCATTATTTATCCAAAAATCCCTTGATTTACTACCTGGAACATTAACAAACATAGCTTTTCTGGCAATATATTTTATCAGAGACCCAATTAAAGGTCTCTTTACATACTTTTGAATATATAATCCTGTCTGACATAGTATGTAAGGTTTTCCAGTAAGCTTTGAAGCAAAAAAAGCAAAAAAAGCATGAGGAATGAAATGATATGCAATTATTAAATCAGCCTTCTTTTTTCTTGTTTCTCTTGCTAAGATGAAAGGTGTAAATAAAAAATTAATTGCTCGCTTATTGCATATTTTAGGCAATAGAATAAATCGCAATTTTTCAAATCCTTCAATTTTCCCTTTTCTAAGCACAAAAATTTTATCAATTGCTATTACTTTTTCTAACGGTTTGAATTTTGCCTCGAAAGTTCCTGCTCCCATCTTACAAGAAGAAATTATATTAATCATTTAAGGTAATATTTATAATTGTATATTTTCAAAATGATGTTTACTGGCATTTACAAGGATGAAATGCAACTTTACCTTCCTTAATAATATTGATAAAAGTCTTGTTAGTTTATTTTATATAATAATAGATGTTAAGAATATAATAATTTATTGAGTTTATTGACTATTTCACTCGATGCTATTTCAAATGTTCTATTCTCCTTAATCCATTGAAGGCCATTTTTCCCAAGTGCGTGGCTAAGTTTATCATCATTCAAAACAGATAATATTGCATTTGAAAAATCAATGACCTCATATTTACATAGTATTCCACCGTTACTTGAATTAATTATATGTTCTTGGTCAGGAATTTCTATATTTGCAACAACAGGAATACCAATAGACATATATTCTATTAATTTAGTGGGAGTAGATACAAGATATACATCTAATGGAATAATTGGAGAAATACCAATATCACACTCTGATATATACTTTGGAACTTCATTGTATGAAACTTTACTATGTAGCACAATATGACTTGCACTTTTCGATCTGGTAATCAAATTCATTAAATAATTAAAGTCTTTTGATTTAGTAGTAAATCCTAAAAGAACTAAGAAAACATCATTATATTGTTGTTGAACTCTCTCAAATACTTCAATAATAAAGGCTGGATTTCTAATTTGATCTAGTAAACCTGTATAAATGATTCTTTTACTTCCTTTATCTAACTTTTTATTTGAAGAATAATCTAAAAATATCTTACTTGCAGATTCACTTACAGGTAAAATCTTAGCTATGTCAATACCATAGTCTTTAATAAGTTTATTTCCTAAATAATCGCTAATCGGAAAAATAATATCGGAATTTCTTATCCCAAACTCATACAATCGAATTTTATGTTTATAATATAACCTTCTGATTAAAGCTGTATTTCTATCCAAATTCTTTTCCTTTAATCTATCAATAAATGGAAAGGTATATGTGTAAATGAATTTTATTTTTTTAAATATTCTAATGAATTTTAATATAATTAATTCATAGGGACCATTATGTACGTGAACAATATCATTTTTTTTAAATAATAAATATTGAAATATAAATAAATAATAATAGATTTTGTAGAATAAATCATTTAGCGTATTTGAACTTGAACGAATAACATG
>JAIPBB010000086.1 GCA_021739805.1 Saprospiraceae bacterium
TATAGCTTATGGCTCTGAATTTTTAATTTTACTTTAGCAAATCTAATATTAAATTTTTCTCCACAAATATTCTTGACATATAATTTTTTTTTCTAATTTAGACAAAGCTTTTAACACTTAATCCCAATAATGAATAAAATAATCTTTATTAAGCATACTATTTTATTGATATTTACAATAATACTGTTCGGTTGTTCCAGTATTGATTATTCTTCTACACGGTCAATTCCACATGAAGCACAAAAAGAAGTTGTTCAAATAACAAACGAAAATGTTGCAGGTCCGCATGTTCTGATAAATGAAAATACTATAAACTGGTACACTCCTTCATATTTAAAAATCTCATCCGACGGAAAATACTATGCCTATTTCACTAGCGAAACAAAAGATGGAATTACTGATTTTAACATTTTAATAAAAAACATAGCAAATGATTCATTAGTTTTAGGTAAAAGAATTTTTGGGGATGTTGCCGGGCTGGATTTCTCACCAAATGCTAAAAACTTAGTATTTTCTGCATTTAACGAAGGCAGTTTCAATATTCATATTATGGATATTGCGAGCGGGAAAATAAATATGAATGTAATTAGCTCCAAAGCAAATGAAACTTGTCCGGTTTATTCAAAAGATGGAAATATAATTATTTACGCTCAAGCCCTGCAAACAACAAAATCAATAAATCAAATACCAGCTGCTTCCAGAACTTCATCGAAATTCAAGTATAAGAAAATTAAAAAACACATTCAAAAAGTTTCTTATAAAGTGTATTCCAAAAACTTAAAAGAAAACAAGACTAAAACTTATATGGATGCTTATTCTCCAGCAATTATTAACGACATTGATATTCTTGCTTGCAAAAATAATACTGACAAAGGTTTGGGAGAAATATGGAAAATAAATACAGTAAGCGGAATGGGGAATTCTTTAATAAAATCTTATCGTAAAGGTTATTCAACTCCTTGTGCTTCACCTGATGGGAAAAAGATTGTATTTGTTGGTTCAACTTTGCCGAAAAACTCAAAAACACCAATAAACCTCGATATATACGTTTCAAATATTGATGGTTCACAACTTGAACAAATTACATTTCACCCGGGGCATGATTTATCTCCGGTCTGGTCACATGATATGAAATGGATTTATTTTATTTCGGAAAGAGGGAATGAGAAACGCAAATATAATGTTTGGAAGATTGAGTATAAAGGTTTGTGAAAGTCGGAAGTGAATGAGTAATTGGTAAGAAGTAGGCAATTGACAATTGACAATTGTCAATTGGAAAACGAGCAACGAGCAACAAGAACAACATGAAACATTTAAAATACATATTAATTTTTATTTCGGTTTTAATAAGCTTTGAGATTTCTGCTCAATGGACTAAGGGAGGAAAGTTCACAGCTATGAGATTGATAGAAAAAACTGATGGAACAGGTCGTGAATTAATGTTTAATTATCATATTCCAAATGACACCAGCCTAACGGGAATGGGATTTACTATTTCGGTTGATGGCAGACTTTGGGACATTCCTGTTGGTTTTATTTTCAAGAATATTGAATGGAAACTTGGTGGTGCTTTTCGTCTCAGCTTTGATCAAACTACCGATGCATATAAAAAACATTATTGGGCAAATCCAACTGACACTAATAGTCTTGCCACATTTTATACTGTTTATACTCCTTTCATTTATTCTGATTTAAGATTTAACTTTAATAAACATTTCGCCATTATACCACAAGTTGGTGTTTTTTATGGGTGGGGAAATATACTTTATGAAAACAGCCTTGGAGCTACAGTTGATGGTCCAAGACGAAGAATAGGTCCTGAACCACAAGGTTACCTTATTGGTCTCACTCTAAAACTAGGTCCAATTGGAATTACAGGAAGAAAGTTCTTCGACGATAATTTTTACAATATGACTTCGATTGGTATTGGGTTCAAGATTTAAATTCAATTCAGGATAGTTTTCTTGCTGACATTAAACAAATGCCTTATAAAAGTCTTGTCGCTAAAATCAAATTTACTAATTTTGCTTATAATTATTTGTAATTTTTATGGTTAGCATAAAATTCAATTCTTTGCTCTGAAATTTTTCATATACAAATATTAAAAGCTGGTAAACAAAAGAAAAATATGAATAAAATCTCTCTTATAATAAAACGTGAATATCTTACCAGGGTCAAAAAAAGGTCTTTTATTGTTATGACAATTCTAGGGCCTATTCTTATGGCATCCATAATGATAATTCCTATCTGGCTCGCAATTAGTTCGGAGGAAGATAAGAGCATTGCCGTTATTGACGAAACGGGGTTTTATATTAATAACTTTCAAAACTCATCCACTATTAAATTCACTTATCTTGCTGATGACATTGAATATGCAAAAAGCAATCTCTACAAATCAAACTATTACGCAATACTATACATTCCTGAGCCATCTGCACTAATTCCAACTTACGCAAAACTCTATTCCAAGAAAGAGGCAAGTGTAAATGTCAAAACCTACATTCAAAGCCAACTTAAAAAGGAAGCGAAAGAATTAGCATTAATGAAGGAAGGCATCGATTTAAAAACTCTTGAAAAAACCAATCTTGCTGTTACAATATCTTCGGTGGTTATCTCTGAAGAAGGGATTGAAGAAGAAGGAAATCCTATAAGAAGCACTATACTCGGGATTTTTGGTGGTATATTAATCTATTTCTTTATTTTCATGTTTGGTGTGCAAGTTATGCGTGGTGTGATTGAAGAAAAGACCAGCAGGATAGTGGAAGTTATTATTTCTTCTGTAAAACCTTTTCAATTAATGATGGGAAAGATAATTGGTATTGCAATGGTTGGATTGACCCAGTTTTCACTATGGGCATTACTCACAGCAGGTTTGTTTGGACTTTTTCAACTTTCCTTTGCCGACCAAATCTCAGGATATAATAAAAGCAAAATGGAGATAGTGGATAACAGCTCTGTTATTCCTGATATTTCTGATAATATTTCAAATGAAAACAACCAGGTTGGCGAAATTTTCGAGTCCATTTCATCAATTAACTTTGGTGTGATGATAGTTTCATTTATGTTTTATTTCCTTTTCGGTTATTTGCTTTACGCTGCTTTATTTGCCGGAGTTGGCTCTGCCGTTGATAGTGAAGCAGACACCCAGCAGTTTATGCTGCCAATTACAATTCCTTTAATTCTTACTATGGTTTTGGCACAGGTCATTGCAGCCGACCCTCAAGGGCCTGTAGCAATATGGCTTTCAATGATACCTTTAACTTCTCCGATTGCGATGATGATTAGAATTCCATTTGGCGTTGACATTTGGACTCAAATTGTTCCTTCAGTTGCTCTGTTAATTCTTGGTTTTCTGGGTGCAACCTGGATTGCCGCCAAAATTTACAAAACAGGAATTCTAATGTATGGGAAAAAAACATCATACAAGGAGTTGTGGAAGTGGATTAGATACAAAAATTAAGAAGTTTGGAGTGCCTACAGTTTGGAGTGTCGGGTTTCAGGTTTCACACTTCGACTTCGCTCAGTACAAGGGTTTCGGGTTTCAGGTTTCACACTTCGACTTCGCTCAGTGCAAGGGTTTCAAGTTTCACACTTCGCTCAGTGCAAGGGTTTCAAGTTTCAAGTTTCACACTTCGACTCTCAGTGCAAGGGTTTCGGGTTTTTTCAATTGACAATTGTCAATTGAAAATTGTCAATTGATTAATAGATTCAGGTGTTTTGAATATTTGGTCATTGTAATTTGAAATTTATTTGTATTTTGTTATTTGGTGCTTAAAAAAATGTTTGGATTGCACATTATTATATATTATTTCCCATATATCATAAAATTCTTTCTTTTTGACAGCTTACTTTTTTTACTTAATTTTGGAAATCCTTTAAATACAATCTATGTTTAAAATTCTTATAATTGACGACGAACTTCCGATAAGACGTACTCTAAGAGAAATTCTTGAATATGAAAAATATAAAGTTGATGATGCTCCTGATGGTATTTCAGGTTTAGAACTAGCTGATAACAACAAATATGATGTAATACTTTGCGATATTAAAATGCCTGAAATGGATGGCATTGAAGTTCTCGAAAAACTTTTAGAAATTACAGATACTCCGGTAGTTATGATTTCAGGTCATGGAAATATTGAAACTGCTGTGGGTGCGATTAAAAAAGGTGCTTTTGATTATATCGAAAAGCCATTAGACCTAAACAGACTTCTGATTACCATTCGCAATGCAATGGACAAATCAAGACTTATTACTGAAACTAAAATTCTTAAACGCCAGGTAAGTACAACTTATGAAATGATAGGCGAATCGGAATCAATTACTAAAGTTAAGGAATTGATTGAAAGAATTGCCCCTACAGATGCAAGAGTTTTAATTTCTGGAGAAAATGGAACAGGCAAGGAATTGGTTGCACGTTGGATTCATGAGCAAAGTAAGCGTGCCCCTGCTCCATTCATCGAAGTCAATTGTGCTGCAATTCCATCTGAACTCATCGAAAGTCAATTGTTTGGACATGAGAAAGGTTCATTTACTTCTGCTATAAAGCAAAAGAAAGGTGATTTTGAACTTGCCCATGGAGGAACATTATTACTTGATGAAATCGGAGACATGAGCCATTCGGCACAAGCAAAAGTGTTAAGAGCCTTACAGGAAAATAAAATAACCCGTGTAGGTGGAGAAAAAGAAATTAATGTAAACGTCAGAATAATTGCTGCTACAAATAAGGATCTTGCTGAAGAAATTAAAAATGGAAATTTTAGGGAAGATTTATATCACCGTCTGAGTGTAATACTTATTCGAGTACCTCCATTAAAGGAAAGGAAAGATGACATTCCGTTATTATCGAATTATTTTATGGAAAATATTTGTTATAGCCAGGGCAAACAACCAATGGAATTTACGGAAACTGCTTTTGCTCAACTTAAAAAAATGCCATGGACAGGAAATGTTCGTGAGCTTCGCAATGTTATTGAAAGGCTTGTGATTCTATGTGATAAAAAGATAACAGAAGATGATGTTAAAATGTATGTTCAGCCTTTGATGGAATAGCAAATATTTATTATGAGAATTGGATTTTGTGTGCGGTGAAACATTAGTAAAGCAAGAGCTAGAAAAAAGAATGGACAAGTGTTCTACTAAATAACTCTAAAAAAATCAGCAAGCAGAATAAATCATGATTGATTATTGTTTCTAAAAGCTTCATATAGTAAATATTACTTTTAGGAAAAATTTCTGTAATTCATCTCCACACAAAAAAAACAATAAGATATTTTGGGCTTTAAATCAAAAAAACTATCTTTGATTATAAAAATGTTTCAACCAATGAAAAGAAATTATAAGAAATGGGTTTTTCTAATTGCTATTCTAATGCTTATTACTAGTTGTGGAAAAAAGAAATCTGCCGATGATTATTACAATAAGGGTTTAGTTCAATTTAATGCTGGAAATATTGATTCGGCTATTGTTTGTTACACTTTATCAATAAATAAAAACCCAACCTATGTTAACTCATATATTCAGCGTGGAATTCTTTTTTCACAAAAAAGCATGTATCAGGAATCAATAGCTGATTTTGATAAAGCTATTGAACTTAATCCTGGAAATGAAAGCCTTTACTTAGCGAGAGGGGATGCTTTGCTAAATTTCGGAATGGCAAAGGAAGCAATGGATGACTTTAATTTTGTAGTTTCAAATAATCCTAAATCGTATGAAGCATTAGTCAGAAGAGCCTTATCAAAATATTATTTAGGTGATATGCCCGGAGCTGACTCAGATATAACACAATCATTGATATTAAACCCTAATTACGCACCTGCTTTTTATAATCGTGGATACATAAAATATCGAACCGGCGACTATATTAATGCTCTAAAAGACTTCACTTTAGCAGTTACATTTGACTCAACTATGATTAACGCCTTTTATAACAGAGGACTAATAAAAAGCAAGGAAAATGATCCCTTTGGTGCAATTAGTGACTTTACAAAAGTTATTAAACTAAATCCACTAAACTCCAAAGCATATCATAACAGAGCCAATAATTATTATAAATTACGCCGTTATAGTTTAGCTATTTCTGATTTGGAGAGATCACTTCAAATTGATTCAACAAATCCTAAGGTTTATCTAAGTAAGGCGGTAGCAGAATACTCCCTAAATCAAAATGAAGTGGCTTTGCAGGATATAAATAGAAGTATCCAATTAGACCCATTGCTGGCAAAAGCATATTTATATAAAGGTTCGATTTTGGCAAAATTTGGTGACTACACAAATGCAACAATTGAATTTCAAACCGCAGGAAGTATGGGTTTGATTTTAGCCCTGGATTCTTTAATGTATTACACAGAAAAACTTTCCAAATAATATGATTACGTTTAAACAGCTTAACAAAAATGAATTTGATGATTTTTTTAACGTAATAGTACTTGATCATGCAAATCATTTATTCAAAAGTTCGGGTCAGGATTTAGGCTTTTGTTATGGTTTATCTAAATATAAAATAAATGAGTTATTGAATCAGGAAATTAATGGAATAGAACATTTTAAGCAGAAAATTCTTGATAACAAAACAGTTGTTGGTTATTTGTGGTATGCAATGCAACAAGTTACAGCAAATCTAAAAAGCACCTTATATTATATATACATTCACAAAGAGTTTAGAAACAAGCATTATGGTAAGCTTGTAATGGAATTATTTGAAAAAGAAATGAGAAGCTGTGATGTAAATGAAATTAGCTTATTTGTTTTTGCAGATAACAAAATAGCACAAAATTTATATACTAATCTTGGGTATTTCGTTGTTGGTTACGATATGAAAAAAGACCTATAATATTTGTATATTAAAAAAAATTCTTACATTTGATATTTGCAAATTTTAAATCATGGGAATTGACAGTAAATTTTCCAGAGAATTATTGAGAGTACAAAGAGTTCCACAAAGGGCTTTATACCGTCAAACAATTAAACTTTCTAGAGGACTTGATAAGTCAGTAGTGAAAGGATTAAAAGGGAAGAAGGTTTCCGGCAAACAGAAATTTGCACGTGAATTATTATGGTTTTTTGCTACAATCCTCCTTTCGCTAAGTCTTGCACTTGGTATATACTATATAATAGGGCAAATCATTCCTGAGACACTCTATCAGTTAGTCATCGATATAGGCTCAATGGTTAAATTCTATTACTTGCTTAGTTTAATATGCTTTGTGGGAATTTATCTTGTAAGGATTATTATTTGGGCAATTAAGTTATTAACCGTAAAATCATCATAACCAATGATTCAAGAAGCATTATCATATATTGCAGAAGAACTTAATGATTATTTTAGATTAAAATATGCTATTGCTGATGATAAGGTTATTATATCAAACCTTGTAAATCCTGATGGTTCAAATGCCATAAAGGAAGACAATAAAGTTATCCTCACACTAGTCAATATTGAAGAGGAAAAATTGATGGGAAATGCCAGCAATTTATCAAAAGGATCAGGGGTTTTCAGTAGATCAAATCCACCTGTAAAACTTAATTTATATATACTTTTTTCAACCTCTTATACAGGAAAACTCACTGAAGAAGGACTAAAATTTATATCAATTATCATAGGTTTTTTTCAAGGCAAAAGAGTTTTTACTCCCGAAAACTCCCCAGGCCTTGATTCAGATATCGAAAAAATGATTATTGACATGCAGAACCTTGGTTTTCAGGAATTGAATAATTTATGGGCATCTTTAGGTGCAAAATATTCACCTTCTGTGATGTATAGATTAAGGATGTTAACAATTGAAGAAGGTCTTGTTAAAGGAATTATTCCTGGGATTAGCGGTCGTGATGATAGCTTTTCATGAAATGATTAATAATTGATATTAAATATGGCATTAATTTACAAAACTATATTGAAAATCAGATTTATGCACAGTTATTTTGTGGATCAAATACCTTATGGATTAAAAATAGTGCCTTCAGCATCAACATTATCTCTTTTTAGAAACTACAGAATGATGCCTAAATATAGCCAAAATGGAATTGATATATTATACGAATTTAAAAAAGATGAAGATAACTGTGAACCAGTTATAAAATTTGATGAAATAATTCGAATGCAATTCTATATTTTAAACAATGATGCTTTATTCCTAAATTATACTGATCTTTCTTTTTTTAAAATTAAATCTAAAATACTCTATTTCACAAATATAAATAATGAAAGCAAGTCTTTATCGAAAAATGAATTCGTGACAGATGATGACTTGTTTGAAAAGCAAGGTAAAACTTTCAACTCTGTTCCTAATGCTAGCATATTAAATATAAGCGACTTAAACGGGAATAAAGTTGGGAGAGTTTGGAAAACAAATGAATCTGACTCTACAAATGTTATTGATCTTCAGTGGGAGAAAGATAGTAAGTATATAATTCAATATGATTCAGGGGTTTCAAGTGAAATAGTTTCAGTCAATTATAATGATAAGTCATTAATTGGGCTAACCGAAATATTTTTAAATGCTGAAATTTTAGATAAAATAGACCAGGAAACCCCTGAGTATTATTTAACGTTTAAGTCCCGTGAAGTTTATTTAAATTTTTGTGTGTTTGAGAAGTATGGGAAGTATAAAGATTTGAAAATGACTAATGAAAATGACGAAGAAGTATTTGATTTTTATGAAAATATCGACAGTCATTCATTTGAGTTCACAACAAAAGAAAAATTTTTATTGAAGAATAAAATGGATTTAAGTTATAAAATCATTTCAGCAAATGGCTTAGTATCAAGCAAAAAAACAATAAAAGAAAAAATGCCAATGCCTGAATTAAGTAATTTGAAAAAATATAATAACAAAGAAAATGAATTTGTATTTGATATTTTTTTGTATATTTAACTTTTTTATTAAAAAATTGACAATAATTAATTCAAATTGACTAATATTAATTAAAATCTAAAAATTATGGCTGATTACAAAACCCCCGGCGTTTATGTGGAAGAAATAACAACACTACCCCCTTCTGCTGGCCAGGTACCAACGGCTATTCCGGCTTTCATTGGCTATACTCAACGAGCTGAGAAAAATGGGAAAAGCCTAATCAATTCACCAACAATGATTAAATCAATGTTGGAGTACAGAGCTATGTTTGGAGGACAGTACAATCCAGAAAGTATAACTGTTACTTTAGATTCTCCAAGCATTCAATCTGTTGAATTTATTAAAAAATTCTATCTCTACAACAGTGTTAGAATGTTTTTTGCTAATGGTGGTGGTCAATGTTACATCGTATCAATTGGCTCCTATGCTGACGAAGTTGATATGGATAAACTTTTGGCAGGCATTGATGCTGTTGCAAAGGAAGATATTCCTACAATTCTTGTTGCTCCTGATGCTATGCTTCTTGAGAAAAAGGATCAATGTTACAGTGTACAACAGCAGATGTTAGCACAGTGTGCAAAACTTCAGGACAGGGTCGCTGTTCTTGATATTTTTGATGGATTTATTGATCGTTCTGACGAAGACGTTGTCACCAACTTCAGAAGTGGAATTGGTGTGAATCATCTTAAATATGGTGCATCTTATTATCCATGGATTCAAACCACATTCACCACAGAATTTGGATTTGAAAACATTATACTTAAGGATGCTGACGGAGGTGATTTAGACATTGAAAAACTTGTAACAGACCCAACAGCAATTAAACACCTGAAAGAAGTTATCAGCGATGGTAAAATTATCTTCGCTGCTGTTGAATCCCCTTATGGAGCTGATGTATCATTAACTGATAAATTCTTTAAAATTGAGGAGGATGCTGTTAATACAAAAGCAGAACTTACACATTACCTTACTATAATAAAGGAATTAGCAAATAAATTAATCGAACTGAAAGCTAATGAAGACATTATAAACGTAAGTATCAAAAACGAGCTTTCTTCAAAAACAAATTCAAGCTCAGTTCTTGCCAATATCATTAAAGCTGCAGCAGCAATTGATGTAGCCGCTGGAACAGCTGTATTTAATATTGAATCTGATTTTGTTGACTTCGACCTTCCAAAAGTTAAACCTTCACAAATTTTAACTGCTGATGAAGATGAAAAATCTATTATTCAAAAGACCAAAGGAATTATGAAAGGTCAATTTGAAAACATGATTAGTTTACTTCAGGCAGTAAAAAGTGATGTTCTTTCAATTCAGGAACATTATGACAAGGTGGTTTATGATACAAACACATTGTATAAGAGTATTGTAAATGAGATTCATAAAGAAGGCAGCAAATTACCACCATCAGGTGCAATTGCCGGAATTTATGCACAAGTTGATTTTGCTAAAGGAGTTTGGAAAGCACCTGCAAATGTTAGTCTTGCATCAACAGTAAAACCTTGGATTAAAATTGACAACGACCAACAAGAAGATTTAAATGTAGATCTTAATGGCGGTAAATCAGTCAATGCAATAAGGGCTTTTGTTGGACAAGGTACTTTAATTTGGGGAGCAAGAACACTTGCCGGAAATGACAACGAATGGCGTTACATTTCAGTACGCAGGTTCTTCAATATGGTTGAAAAATCGTTGAAACTTGCCACCAATTGGGCTGTTTTTGAAGCTAATGACACATCAACATGGATTAGAGTAAAAGCAATGATTGACAATTTCCTTACTAATTTATGGAAAGCAGGAGCATTAACAGGTAGTTCACCTGCCGAAGCCTTCTTCTGTAATGTTGGTTTGGGGTCAACAATGACTCAGGTTGATATTCTTGAGGGAAGAATGAATATTGAGATTGGTCTTGCTGCTGTAAGACCTGCAGAATTCATCATCTTGAAATTCTCTCATAAATTTGACGTATCATAAATTTAATTATTAACAGAAATTATTAACTTAAAAATATTATACCATGGGCGGAAATGCAGAAAGTGTGTACCCAATAGCAAAATTTCATTTTGCTGTCTCCTGGTCTGACGCAACTGAATTAATTTGTTCAGAAGTAGGTGGACTAAACTATGAATTCGATGTTGTCGAATACAGAGATGGAAAAAGTGAATCATTTTATAAAACTAAACAACCGGGATTAATGAAGTTTGGAGACGTCTCACTCAAAAAAGGTGTCTTTAAAGATGATGATAATTTTAGAACCTGGTACGAAAAAGTCAGAGATCGCGATGAATATCGTGATACAGTCACAATAATTTTGAAGGACGAAAATCACGAAGATGTGATTACCTGGAACCTTCAGAATGCATGGGTATCAAAGTTTACTCAACCTGATTTGAATTCAACGGCAAGTGAAGTTTCAATAGAGGAAATTACAGTTGTTTGCGAAAATATTACTCAGGAGTAATTTTTTTATACGATAAATTGAATCATACTCTTTATTGATTATGATTCAATTGTCGTTTTATAATAGAATACTATGTTAGGATTTACGGGATTGTTTGAAAATAACGCAAATCTTCCATTGCTAGGTTTTCATTTCCGGGTTGATTTTCTATTTAATATGATTTCTCCAGTTGATGCTAAATTTAGTGAAGTGGAGGGCTTAAATTCAAAATTCACTTTTGGTGATGAAGTCCGTGAAATGGGCATAATGGGAGGAAATCATAAACTACCCAATGGAAGAGAATTTGGTCCATTAATATTAAAAAGAGGGATAACATCAAATATTTCAATGCTGATTAATTGGTATGAAATATCACTTCTTGCATTGAAAATAGTTCCTCAACCTTTGGTGGTTACCCTACTTGATGAAAATCATGAGCCAAAGTATTCATGGATGATTTTTGATGCATACCCAATTAGTATGGATGTTAGTGGTTTTGATTCTAATAAAAGTGCTTATGTTATTGAAACATTTACACTTAGATACTCATACTTTACACGACTCAATGCCGCAAATCCACTTTCAAATATTCTCATGAAAGGACTGGATAGCATTAGTAATTTATTTTAAGAAATTATGGCAGTAGAAATCAGAGAATTAGTAATTAAAACTGTTGTTGAAAATGTTCAAGATAAGGAATCTTCCAGTAAGTTGGATTTTCCTGAACAAGAAGCAATAGAGAAAATGAAAGAAGAAATTATTAATGAATGCATATTCAGGTTGAATCAAAAGTTGAGAAAAATTAAAGAAAGATAATAAGATGATATGGCAGAGGAAAAATTAAAAATAATAGCATTTAAAAAGAATGATTTTACCGGTCAGATTGGCGAGTTTGAATTACGATATAATCCGCCTAAAATGCAACATAATTTTGCCATTACCTATGATACTTTACAAACATTTGGTTCATCCGGAAACGAAGGTCGTTATAAATATTCGTATCCTGAAACCCTTTCTTTTGAATTCTTATTTGATAATACAATTGTACCTGCTAATAAAGTTCTTAAAACTGTTAAAGAGGATATTGATAAATTCAAAGAGCTTGCATTTACATATAATGGTACAATCCACAGACCTAATTATCTAAAATTATCCTGGGGGAAATTCTTATTCAAATGTCAAATTTCATCTTTTAATATTACATATACAGCTTTTTCAACAGATGGAGAACCAATAAAAGCTAATGCTTCTGTGAAATTTGTTCAGGTGAGAAATGTTAGTACACGACTTAGTGAAGAAAACAAAAGTTCACCTGATCTTTCTCATATTTATATTGTCCAGGAAGGAGACTCTTTACCTTCAATTTCGCATAGTGTTTATGCTGATATTTCATACTATTTAAACCTCGCTAAAGTTAATAAACTTAGCAATTTCAGGCAGTTAGTTCCGGGTCAAAAGTTGATTTTACCACCATTAGAAAAATAAGTATTATGACTACACCATTACCAGGAGGAGTTGTTGATTGTAAAGTTTTTGTCGCAGGAACTGAACTTTCAGGTACTTATGAAATTGCATCTGTTGCCGTATTTAAAGAAATGAACAGAATCCCTGCTGCTACTGTGGTTTTTAGAGATGGGGACACTGCTTTACAGGATTTTGAAATCAGTGCCAAAGCTGATATTGAACCAGGTAAAGAAGTCGAAATAAAAATCGGTTATGATACTGTTGTAACATCAGTTTATAAAGGTATTATAACCAAATTAAGTGTAGTGGTTCGCGAAAATTACACTTACACACAAATTGATTGCAAGGATAAAGCTGTGAAAATGACAGTGGAAAAAGAGAATGCTGTTTATGAAAAGAAAAAGGACAGTGATGTCATTAAAACACTTATCTCAGCACATGGCTTGACTGCAAAAGTTGATGCTACAACAGTGCAACACCCACAACTACTTAAGTTTAATATCACCGATTGGGATTTTACATTAGTTAGAGGAGAAGTGAATGGACTGCTTGTGAATGTGGAGGCTGGAACTGTAAATGTTATAAAACCTGTGTTTAGTGGAAGTCCGGCTTTGACTCTGGAATTTGGAACACATATTCTTGAGTTTGAAGGCGAAATTGATGCTACAACACAAATTAAATCAGTTACTTCTCGTTCATGGGATCCGAAAACACAAAAGATTTTAAAAAATGAAGTTTCCAGTGCCTCAGGTCCAACAGTTGGCGACCTTGGCTGGTCTAAACTAAAAGATGTTCTTGCTAAGGGTTCTATGAATTATCATACCGGTCAAGTTACTGATCCAGAGTTAAAAGAATGGGGAACCGCAGAATTATTAAGAAGTCAAATAGCAAAAAATTCAGGAACAGTTAAATGTTTTGGTTTTGCAGCAATTAAAATAACAGATATCCTTGAGCTTAAAGGACTTGGAAAACGATTCAATGGAAAAGTATATGTAACTGGTGTTCAGCACGAAGTTATTAATGGAACATGGACTACTACACTTCAATTTGGGTTGACAAACAGGTGGTTTTCAGAAGAATTCAATGTTAATACTTTACCAAATAGTGGTATGATGCCTGCTGTTCATGGTTTGCAGGTTGGGAAAGTCAAAAAAATTGATTCTGACCCTGATAGTGAATTCAGAATTCAAATTAATTTACCAATTTTTGGTGAAGATAATAAAGTTTGGGCAAGAATGCTTTTTGCTGATGCAGGAAAAGCACGCGGAATTTTTTTCCTTCCAGAGGTTGATGATGAAGTTATGGTTGGATTTATGGACAATGATCCACGTTTTCCGGTTATATTAGGTTCATTGTATAGCAGTAAAGCAGCTGCTCCTCATACTGCCGATAATAAAAACAATGAAAAAGGAATTGTTACAAAGTCGAAAATTAAAATTTGGATTAATGATGATGATAAAAGTGTAACT
Source organism: Saprospiraceae bacterium (assembly GCA_021739805.1). The sequence goes on from JAIPBB010000086.1 coordinate 14,229, forward strand.
ATAGAAACACCGGGAAAAAATAAAATTGTAATAGATGACAAAGCAAAGCAAATTGAATTAGCTGATCAAAACAAAAATAAAGTTACTTTAAGTTCTTCTGGAATAGTGCTCGATTCGCCCAAAGATATTAAAATAACTTCAAAGGGGAAAATAACAATTGACTCGGCTACAGGTACTGACATCAAATCAAAAGCTGATGTAAAAGTATCAGGATTAAATGTTGTTAACCAAGGAAAAGTTGGTTTTACTGGAAAAGGAAGTGCAACTGCCGAAGTATCAGCCTCAGGTCAGACTACTATTAAAGGTGCTATGGTTATGATAAATTAATTTATAAAATCACAGGCTTAAAGCACAATTTGTCAATACATTAAGTAATGTTAAAAATATAAAAGAATCAACAATTATTATATAAATTTCAAAATAAACAAAAAAAAATGCCTCTAGCAGCAAGACTTACAGATATGCACACGTGCCCAATGCAAACACCGGGAGTTCCCCCAATACCTCATGTTGGCGGTCCAATTGTTGGACCAGGTTCTCCGACGGTTTTAATTGGAAAAATGCCCGCAGCAGTTATGGGTGATAGTTGTGTTTGTGTCGGTCCGCCTGACTCTATTGTAAAAGGATCGGCTACTGTAATGATTGGAGGCAAACCGGCAGCACGCATGGGTGATACAACGGCTCATGGTGGCTCAATAGTATTAGGATGTCCAACAGTAATGATTGGAGGATAAAATGGACTATGAAAATTATGCAGATATTCCCTTTATAGGTAAAGGTTGGTCATTTCCACCTTCTTTTAATAAAGCGAATAAGCAATTGAAAATGGCTTCGGGTAACCAGGATATAAAACAAAGCCTGGAAATACTTTTATCAACAAGGGTTGGTGAACGCTTTATTCATCCTGATTTTGGATGTGATCTCAGGGACTTATTATTTCAGCCTTTAGATACTACTCTTGAAAATTATATGTCGGACTTAATACGAACAGCTATTGTACTTTATGAGCCAAGAATATCAATTGAAAAAATTACCCTAAAGCAAAAAGCAATGGAGGGATTAATTAATATTGAAATAGAATACCTTATTCGCACAACAAATACTCGGTCAAATTTTGTATATCCATTTTATTTAAAAGAAGCAACAAATATCTAATAATCTGTGAAATCGTTAATGGCAAACATATCAAATTATTCTAACAAGGGTACTTCCCGTGATGAAAGATTTATACCTGCTCTTGATGATGAATATTTTAAAATCGATGACAGAACCCTGAATGACTTTGCATCATTTGCTGTGAAATACGGAACTCTTATCAATTATTATAACGAGGATAATAAATTGGATGGCGATTGGTCCTCTTTTTTCAAAGATGATGAATCATTTATTCTTATCAATATAAATGCTTTTAAATATAAAAAGCACCAAAGAAGCTTTAATTACTTATTATCAGAAATTCAGACTACTTCCAACAAAGTAGAAATAACAAATATTTACAAAGTTATTTTTAATAAACTTTTTGAGGTGTTTGTACTAATCGAAAAATGGTATCAATTAACAAGCCTTATTAAAGAATTCCATAGGGAACTTAGAAACCTGATAAAGAAAAGATTTAGCCTGGTCTTATCAAAGATGATTGTTTTTCAGGATGATATATTAAAGTCAGGGATTGTGGAATCTATTGATTTGTTTGATGTTTCAAAGCTTTCATCGGTTTGGGAAATTAATACTTTTGCTCATGATAATCATGAGTTTCTAGGTAAATCATATTCTGAAAAATCAAATGATTCTGCCAAACAATTCGAATCATATATTGCAAACTATATTGATATATTAAGGATTGTTATTAAAAGCTCTGGTGAATATTTAGAAAAACAGTTGTTTAAATCGGGCAATGTAAAACCTCATATAGGTCTTTTTATAGCTTTCATAAAATTGTATAAATTTGCCCAAGACGATTTGAATAAATTTCTCGGACGTCATTTGGAGTATTATTTTAAAGAAATATTAAAATTTTCATACAGAAAGGAAATTCCTGATCAGGTTTATGTATTTCTCACACCAACATCAAATTTAAAAACAGTCCTTTTACCTAAAGATACTCAATTAATTGCTGGTGTTGACCCTGATGGAAATCAGCTAATTTATTCATTAATTGCAGATTTTTCACTTAATCATGCTTCAATTCAGAAAATTTTAGGCGTTATTAACGAAACTTCAAAGCCGGTTTTTGATTTGGCATTAAATAAGATTGGATTAAATCAAAAATACATTATTGACAATTCCCTGTGTTTGGAGAATCTGGAAAGTATTAAAAAAATCCAGGAAAATGATTCATTAGGTGTTAAAATGGGTTTTGCTATTTCTTCATCCATTTTATTACTATCAGAAGGATTAAGGAGAGTAAATTTAAATTTTGAATTCTCGAAACAATCTTTCAATGATTTTATTGGATGTATGACTGAATTCATCTCCAAAAATTATAATTCTAATGTAAAAATTACAGATTTAATTTTAAATCCTTTTGCAATTTCCTATTCAACTGAAGATGATAATTGGTTTGAAATTCCTGATGAAGATATCGAAATTCAAATAATTAAACATGAGGATGATTTTCTTAACAGAATAGAGTTTAAACTTTTTATTGGTACTACTTATCCACCAGTTTTGCCTCATATTGAATCAGATTTTATTGATTCAAATAAGCTTAAACTTCCGGTTTTCAGATTTCATTATAAGCATGACAATAACAGCTTTTATAATTTTTATAAGTTATTGTCAATCGAAACTATTGATATTGAAGTGGATGTGCTTGGGGTGAAAAATCTGATTGTACAAAATGATTATGGTCCTTTGGACGTTTCAAGTCCTTTTGATCCCTTTGGCCCTATTCCTTCAATAGGTTCTTCGTTTTACATTGGTCATGAGAATATTTTCAACCATAATTTGAATGAATTAAGAATTCAATTTGACTGGTTCAATATTCCACCTAATGATTTAGGTTTTTATGAATACTACCAAGGTTATGATGGAGTTGAAAACAATGATGTTTTCAAAGCAAAAATTTCAATTCTCGATAATTATCGGTGGTTTCCTGATGAAAACCAACAAATCATTTCTTTGTTTGAATCTGTGGAGGATGTTGACATTGACGTTGATCCGGTTAATAACTATAGGTTGATTAATAATATTGACACTATAAGACTTTCAATTGCTAAAACCACTAAATGTAATACCGATACAATTTACAGTAAATCAACGCGAAATGGTTTTATAAAATTAGAATTATGTTAC
>JAIPBB010000087.1 GCA_021739805.1 Saprospiraceae bacterium
TTTCAATTGGATAATAAAAAAAACTGTTGACAAAAAATAATCATCAAACGGCACTTTTAAAATTTGAAGTGAGTTTAATTCACATGCGAAGACCTTTCACATCCACTAAAACCCAAATCCCCAACTCTGAAGTTGTTCTTTAGTTGGGTCTAAAATCACAAAATATTTCTCACCAACTTTGATTAAGAATTTGTCTTCTTCATATGGATAGAAACCAAATAATGCTATATGTTCATCCTTAGAATTTAAAGCATTATCAACCTTTTGTGCATATTCAGGGTTTCTGTCGTTGGGCGAATCATATCTTGAAAGAATTTCTTCTTTACTGTAAAAATTTAATTGCCATTGCAATAAAGGGTTTCTGCAATAAGTGTATTTTATATAATTATCCTTCAAATAAGTAATTAAAATATCAATTTGTTTCTCGTCACTAATTCCCATTTTTTTATAAGTCGTAAATTCATAATTTTTAAACTCATATAAAGAAACTGAGCCAAAACCAATGAAAGCTGCCAATATTAAAATTGTAGTTTTTTTAGGAATATCATTTAGCATCATAAAAAACATTAAGAAAGCAGATGCAGAAAGGGGTAGGAGATATCGAGGAGTATATGTTTTTAAAACCAAAGTATAAGATAAAATTAGCAAAACTGAAATAGTTAAAATAATACTAATTGGGTTTATTTTTTTCTTGATAATAAAAACCACTTGAGTAATTAATGAAGTGAATATTCCGCAAACAACTGCAATCGAAAGAATTTTTGTGAAAACCGGAGCATTGTAAATATCACCGAGATAATAATTTCCACTAATGTTTTGATATATATGCTTTGGAAGACGAATAAAGTGTGTCCAAATATTGTTAAAGCTTAAAAAACCAGGATGCCAGAAATCTGACATATTTTTTTTAATAATATAAAAAATAACGCTTAAAACAACTATTACAGTGAGACTCATCCAAAACCTTGATGATTTTTTTTCTTTCCATAAATAATAAATAAAAATTGGGAGTAAGCCAGCTAGCCATAAAGCCTGGCTTTCGAAAATCAAAACCATAATTAAGCATAATAAACACCAAACAAAATTTCTCTTTCTAATTCTTTGATTAACTAATATGTAAGTGGCAATTGAACTTAGCATAAATGAAGTTAAATAACCACCTCTTGCTTTCATCGACCAAACTGCCCAGGCAGGAGTGATAATAAATGCGATAATCAAGAGTAATGCTAACCACTTTTTTTTAGGATTTAATTGAATCAAAGTTTTATAAAGAAAAATTACTCCTATAGTCCAAAGTATTAGCATTGAGATTTTAACTGCATAATCTGAAATGCCGAAAATAGAATAATTAAAAGCAATAATAGATGTTTCAATAAGTGAAAATCCATAAGTTTGCCCCCAGAAATAAAGTGATATTTCCTTTCCTTCAAGCAGATGTTTTGCCATTAATCCGACTATGGCTTCATCTCCATCGAGATATAATAATGGACTTAATAATTGAGGTAGCCTTGATATAACTATCAAAACCAGGATTAATAATATTTCTTTGTTGAAAATCTTTTTCATTAAGAATTCAAAAATATAAATATTTTGTTGATTAATTGATTAATTTTAGCATGGAATTATTTGCTATGTATAGCAAGTTTTAATTACATCCATTTTATTATAACATATTAAAATTCTACTTAGTTTTGTTTTGAAATGAAACATTTTTAGGGTAATTTTAATTTGTAAACAAAAAATCAACAATAGGAAATTTTGTAAATAACTAAAAAAATCACCTAGTTATTGAATTCATATCAAAATGACGTTTTATTATTCTGTTAAAATATTTGCATTTTGCAACTAAATATAGTTACTTTGCGTTATGTCAAAAAAGGAAAAACTTATTGATCGCTTCTTAAAGATGCCAAAAGATTTCCATTTTGATGAAATGGTTAAATTATTAGGTTATTTTGAGTTTACCCATGTGAAAAAAGGTAAAACATCAGGTTCAAGAGTGAAATTTGTAAATCCATCTGGCACTTTGATTTTGCTACATAAGCCTCATCCGAATGGGATTATGAAAATCTATCAATTAAAACAAATAAAAGAAAAATTAGAATTATGAAATATCTTAATTATAAAGCTTACACAGGCAGCATTGAGTATAGTGAAGAAGACAATATACTTTATGGAAAAGTATTAGGAATACAAGCTCTAATATCTTATGAAGGACTTACAGGCAAGGACTTGGAAATGGATTTTCATGAATCGATTAATGAATATTTAGCTGATTGTAAGGCTAATAATATAGTTCCGGAAAAGCCATTTAAAGGAAGTTTTAATGTAAGAATACCGTCAAATCTTCACCAAAGAGCAGCCCTATTAGCTATGGAAGCAAAAATATCATTAAATAATTTTGTTGCAGAATCAATTCGTTCAAGAATAATGAGAGAATCTGGTTAAACAAATCAATAAACAAAAATTTTTAGTTTTTTTTTACAGACACTAAATAATAAAATATGAAAGTATTTATAATTTGCTCTTTTATTATTACAATTCTAACTCAGAATAATATTGAAGATGAGAATCACAAGAATAATTATTGTTGGAATACTGAAAGTGATACTGTAATTTGTATTCTTCCAAAACATAAAACAATTGATAAACAATTGTTTTTATATCACATTAATTGCAATAAAGATTCTTTGTTTTTGTCTAAAATATCAGATGAATTTGAGACAGAGTTTAATAACTTGATTGATTATAAGGAGTTACTGGGGTTATACTTTATTTTTATTACTAAAGATGGTAGAAAAATTGAAGAAGGAAGATGTTATGGTGATACTGGATTTGAAGGAATATATAAATATTATTACAAAAATGGAAAAATTAAAAGAGAAGGAAAAAGAGAAAATGGTCGAAAGATTGGAAATTGGAAGTTCTACAATTGTAACGGAAAATTAAAGAAGATTAAGAGTTATTAAAATGGATTATGAACTTAGTAAAACTTTCAAAATAATTCATCCAAAACAATATTTCCTATTATATAAAGGTACGGAGTACCGGTAATATTTATAGCTTTTTATTCAATGAGTGTTCCATAAGGTGCAGAGCACCGTTATATTATTTATAACACACAATATTGCGGTGCTCTGCACCTTGTATTTTATTCGCTTATTATTTTCTATAAATATTTTGGTACTCTACCAATAAATACTATAACTAAATCATAGAATTTATTTTTCTTTGTGGGGATTTATTTTGAAAGTTTTACTTAATGAGTTATAATCTGAAATCCTTGCAATTCTATACTATCTTCATAAGTTCTCCAGTATCTTCTCCAACTCAAAAATCTCATCCCTAAATCTTGCAGCCATAATAAAATCTAGTTCTTTAACTGCTTTTTCCATTTCCTTTTTAGATTTTGTAATTGCCTTTTGAATTTGTTCTTTCGACATATATTTCACTACAGGGTCAGCAGCAATATTCACAGCATCGTTTTCAACATAAGTTTTAGGATGTATCTCAGCTTTGTCCATTACGGATGTTTGCCCCATAATGGATTCAATTGATTTTGTGATTTGTGTTGGAGTAATATTATTGTCTTCGTTATACTTCAATTGCTTTATTCGTCTTCGGTTTGTCTCGTCAATTGTTCTTTGCATTGAGCCTGTAACCTTGTCAGCATACATTATTACTTTGCTGTTAATGTTTCGGGCTGCTCTTCCTGCTGTTTGGGTAAGTGAACGTTCCGAACGCAAAAAACCTTCTTTATCAGCATCAAGAATGGCAACCAAAGATACTTCAGGTAAATCCAAACCCTCACGAAGCAGATTTACTCCAACAAGTACATCAAAACTTCCAAGTCGTAACTCTCGCAAGATTTCAACTCTATCAAGTGTGTCAATTTCCGAATGAATATATCTGCATCGGATTCCAACTCTGATAAGATATGCTGCAAGTTCTTCTGCCATTCGTTTAGTAAGTGTTGTAACCAAAACCCTTTCATTTTTAGCAATTACTTGCTCCATTTCATCTAAAAGGTCATCTATTTGATTTAAACTAGGTCGTACTTCAATTACTGGGTCGAGCAGGCCTGTGGGACGAATTAATTGCTCAACAACAACGCCTTCACACTTTTGAAGTTCATAATCTCCGGGAGTAGCACTAACATAAATCGTTTGCTTGTTCATTGATTCAAATTCGTCATATTGCAAAGGCCGATTATCCAAAGCCGAAGGCAAACGAAAACCGTATTCAACAAGATTTTGCTTTCTTGACCTATCGCCGCCATACATAGCCCTGACTTGTGAAAGAGTAACATGACTCTCATCAACAACCATCAAATAATCATCAGGAAAATAATCCAAAAGACAAAAAGGTCTTGCTCCAACTTCACGTCCATCAAAATATCTAGAATAATTCTCTATACCGGAGCAATAGCCAAGTTCACGCATCATTTCCAAATCATAAACCACTCTGTCTTTAAGTCGTTTTGCTTCAAGATGCTTTCCGATTTCTTTAAAATATTCAACCTGCTTTACCATATCATCCTGAATAAAGACCAAGGCATCTTTCATTTTATCTTTTGATGTGACGAAAATATTAGCGGGATAAATATTTATACTTTCAACATCGGCAGTTGTGTGACCTGTCATTGGGTCAAATGTTTCGATTCCTTCTATTTCATCACCAAAGAAAAATATTTTATATGCAAAATCGGCATAAGCCGGAAAAATATCAATGGTGTCGCCTTTAACCCGAAAATTTCCCCTGTCGAAGATCACTTCGTTACGCGAATAAAGACTCGTTACCAATTGATGAAGCAGTTTGTTTTGAGTAATTTTTTGTCCTGCTTTTAAATTGATAACATTATTGGTGAAATCATCAGGATTTCCAATGCCATAAATGCATGAAACCGAAGAAACCACTATCACATCGCGCCTTCCTGATAGGAGGGAAGAAGTGGCACTTAAACGGAGTTTTTCGATTTCATCATTAATCGAAAGGTCTTTTTCAATATAAGTATTTGTTGATGGAAGATATGCTTCGGGTTGGTAATAATCGTAATAAGAAACAAAATATTCAACTGCATTGTCAGGGAAAAACTGTTTGAATTCACCGTAAAGCTGAGCAGCAAGGGTTTTATTATGACTTAAAACCAAAGTAGGACGATTGATTTGCTGAATTACATTTGCAATAGTGAAAGTCTTTCCTGAACCCGTAACACCAAGTAAAACTTGTGCTGCATCACCACGACTAAGTCCTTCAACCAATTGCTGAATTGCTTCGGGCTGGTCGCCTGTTGGTTTAAAATCTGATGTAAGTTGAAATTGCATTTTATATTGATATTTATTAGAAGTGATTAAACTATTAAAGTTGCAATAATTTAATTTATTTAATAAATCCAGTTTTATCAAATTTCTTTTCCACATTAAGTTGTTCCCAGAAATACTCACCTTTCTTTGAGAAATTATACTCATGTAGTTTAGTGCCTAATACTGAACGTTCTATTATTATTTGGTCATCAATATACATTCTTTTAATATTTGCAGGTAATTTTTCTGGCAATTTTTGTTCTTGCACAATACTTACGCCAAGTTCAAGAAAATACTGAAACATTCCTGATTTTTTAAACTCCAAATAGGCATTAATTAGTTGTGATTTTGCTTTTGTTGATTCATCATTTTTAAATTCATCTATTTTTCTTTGTAATTGATTGTTAAGTCCTTTTGAGTCCTTTAGGTCTCTTTCTAATCTTAAAACTGAGTTATCACGTTCTTCAATAATACTATTCATCTCAAGTACTTCAGTGTTAAGCCTGTCTATTTGTTTATTTAAATCAGCTTTATCTTGATAATTTGCTTTAATATTCTCAAGTTCTACTTCTTCCTTTACTAACTTTTGTTTTAGTTGTATATCAATTACTGACTGCTCAGAGGCATATTCTTTTCTTTTAATAGTTGATGTTTTGATTACCCACTCTAATGAAAGCATTATATAAGGCAACACAATTATATATATTAATGCAACTGCTATTGGCCAAATTAAGTTGTTAGATAGTGAAACATAATTGCTTTCTATAAAGATTATTCGATCAATGATATTCTTGTCATCAAATAATAAAACAGCAATTGCTTTCCAATTGATAATTATCCATGAAACTATTAATGTGCCAATAAAAGGGTTTTTTATTCTTTCTGTTGTAGAATCAAAAATAGCCTTAACGAGATTTTTCATAATCTTTCTATTTTTTCTAAAGTTAATTATATCTAATGCATTACAAAATAACGAAATTGTGAGTAGAATAAAAACTAAAATACAGACTGAATTTATTCATCCCTCACCGGCTCAAACGACTCAATAATTTTCATTATAACCTTTTTCTTTTCCTTTAAAATCTCTTTATCACCCCAGAAATATATTATATAAGCAAAATCATCATCAATTGCTATTAATTGCCACACTTCGGCATCCTTCATTTCTTCTATGCTCCATTTTACCGCATCCCATTTTCCAACTTTTTTGGTAAATGTCAGATGTTCTGTTTTGATTTTTCCGGCATTTTTTCCATTGTAGAAATTATAGTTCCAGACCTTTTGTCTTTTTAGGCTGTCAATACCGGTTTTGGGGCAGGGGTAAACAACCATTCCAATAATTATGTCTAAACCTGTTCGGTAAAGATTAATAGTTCCTGTACAATGGCAAACACTACTACCGTAACCATCCCAATCATTATCCCAACCAAATCCATCAACTTCCCAATAATTAGGTAGTTTGTACTTCATTTTATAACCGGATTGGTCAATGTCTCGCCAACCAATTTCCTGGGCAGAAATTGTTAAGCTTATTGATGTTAAAATAATTATAACACAAATTGATTTTTTAATAGTTTCCATAACTTAATAATTTTTTACGCCTTTTATCTTTAAACTTTTGTCTTTTGCCTTTAAACTTTTGCCTTTTGCCTTTAAACTTTTGCCTTTTGCCTTTAAACTTTTGCCTTTTGCCTTCTGATTACTGATTACAGATTACTGCCTTTCGTCATCCCTCGATACGCCACGCAAATAATTAGTGCAAAATTCTTATTTCATCAAAGCGTGGCACTCGGTCTGACTATCGCTACTAACAATCTTTTTTTCTCTTTTGCCTTTTTACTTTTGCCTTTTGCCTTTTGCCTTTAAACTTTTGCCTTTTTACCGATTACCGAACACCGATTACCACTTTTTCCGTCATCCCTCGATACGCCACGCAAATAATTAGTGCAAAATTCTTATTTCATCAAAGCGTGGCACTCGGTCTGACTATCGCTACTAACAATCTTTTTTTCTCTTTTGCCTTTTTACTTTTGCCTTTTGCCTTTATACTTTAAACTTTTGCCTTTTGCCTTTAAACTTTTGCCTTTAAACTTCAAACTTCTATCTCCAACCCATCCCAAGCCAAAAACAAATTTTCAGGAAGTTCTTTTTGAACTTCATCGTGCAAACCCATAATATGGCTGATATGTGTAAAATAGCCCTTTTCAGGATTTAATTTTTGCATTAGTTCCATTGCTTCTTCAAGATTGAAATGGGAATAATGTTTTGGTTTTCTTAGTGCACAAAGGACAATAGTTTTTGAGCCTTTCATTTTTTCAATTTCTTCTTCGGGAATGTAGTTTACATCAGTGATATAAGAAAAATCGCCAATTCTGTAGCCGAAAACATCAAGATTATAATGTTTACCTTTTATTGGAATAATTTCAAGTCCATTTATTTTAAAATCTCCGTTTTCTATTTCTATAATATTTATCTGAGGAACTCCCGGATATTTCCTTTCGGCAAAAGCATATGAAAATTCCCGTTTTAAACCTTCGCTTACATCTTTACTGCAATAAACATCCATTGGCTTTTTTTGCTTAAAATTGAAAGCTCTTACATCGTCCATTCCGCCAATATGGTCTTTGTGTTCGTGAGTTATGATAACAGCGTCCAGCTTTTGAATATTTGCAGTGAGCATTTGTTGTCTGAAATCAGGTCCGGTGTCAATCACTATGGTTTTATCATCGACATCAATTAAGATAGATGACCTTAAACGTTGGTCTTTTCTATTATTCGATTTGCAAACTTCGCAATCGCATGCAATAACCGGAACTCCCTGAGATGTGCCTGTGCCTAAAAATCTTACTTTCATATTGGAAGTAAAGATAGGAAAATTTCATTGATTTATAATCCAATTATTCGATGTATTATGGTTTTATGGCTCAATTGTTAAATTGTTCTATTGTTAAATTGTTAAATTGTTGAACTGTTATTTTTATTACTTTCGTATTATGAAAAATCAATTATTCGTTTCATTTCTAATTGTTTTATTTTTATTTAATAATGCTTATTCTCAGACAGGGAATGGCTTGATTCCCAGAAAAAACAATAAAGGGAAATATGGATATGTTGATGCTAATGGTAAAAAGAAAATTCCATACAATTATGATTATGCTGAATCATTTATTGAAGAATATGCCGTTGTAGGTTTAGATAATAAATTCCGATATATCAATATTAATGGCAAATATATTTCTGATGAATTATTTGACTTAGCATGGCCATTTTCTCAGGGTATTGCATTAGTATATAGAGATGGAAAGTATGGATATATTGACACAACCGGCAAAGTTTTAAAAAACCAATGGTTTGATAAAGCAGGACTATTATTTGATAATTATGCAGAGGCAAAACTTGGTAAAACAAATTATTTGATTAGTTTTCAGGGACAAGTGATGAATTATGGAAATAATAAAATGCCACGAAACGAAACCGAAATATTTGCTTTTGTTGAGACAATGCCTTCATTTCCGGGTGGAAGAGAGATGTTTTTTAAATATTTGCAGGAAAATTTAATTCTTAAAAATAAAGACAAACTCGATTATACTTTTATAAATATTAGTTTTGTTGTTGAAAAGGATGGGAGTCTTTCAAGTATTGAAATACTTAAGCAATCAGATGAAAATATTAAGACTGAAATAATAAACATTCTCAAAGCAATGCCACCCTGGATACCCGGAAGGCAAAGAGGAGAGATAGTAAGAGTTAAGTATAGTTTGCCAATTAGGTTGGATTTGAGAGATTAAAAGATACATATCGTCATTGCGAAGGAGGAACGACTGAAGCAATCCCTTGAATAAAAAGCGATAATACTAATTAACGGATTGTTTCGCTTCGCTCGCAATGACGGAAAACACGAGCAATCCGGACGGACTCCCTTCGGTCGAAAGTGAAAAGGCAAAAGTCAGAAGTCGGAAGTCGGAAGTCGGAAGTTCATAGCTTTGTGTTTGAAACCCGAAACTAGAAATTGAAATCAAAACAAAAAAATTATGATAGAAAAATTCAAAAAAATACCTGCAAATGAAATACAGGGAAATGCAGTTAAAATGATAGGTTCAGACTCCATGTTAATAAGTGCAGGAAATATTAAGTCTTTTAACACCATGACGGCAGCATGGGGTGGAATTGGTTTTCTCTGGAAAATGCCGGTAGTTTATATTTTTATTCGACCACAGCGATATACTTATGAATTTGTGGAAAGAAATGACTATTTCACAATTTCATTTTTTGAAAAGGAATACCAGAAAATTTTAAATTTTTGTGGAACAAAATCAGGACGTGATTATGATAAGATAGCTGAAACAGGATTAATCCCAATTGAAACCGAAAATGAGAATATTATTTATGAACAATCCTATCTTTCACTTGAGTGTAAAAAGCTTTACTTTGATGACCTTAATCCTGCCAACTTTCTTTCAGATGACATACATAAAGTTTATCCTACAAAAGACTTTCATAGAATGTATATTGGAGAAATCGTTAACACCTACACTAAATACTGATTGCTAATCAAATAAAAAAAACAAAAAAAACTTCATAGAACAGTATTCTTTACTATTTTTACATTCGATTTAGGTTCAAGCAAAAATATTCAAAATTGAGTTTATTATTTAAAATAAAGCAGGCAGTGTGGAATTATCATTTTCAAAAAGAATTTGATAAATTGAATCGTGAGAGAGGAACATATAATTTAAATAATGCAAAAAGAGTAGGAATTATCTATGATGCCTCTGATGAAGTTGGATACAAAAAAGCTTCTGATTTTGTAAGATATCTTCAAAATATGAAGATTGTTGTTAAAGCTCTGGGTTTTTATAAAGGAAGTCAATTGCCACATTATTGTATTCCTATGTTGTCATACGATTTTTATTCAACTAAAGATATTAACTGGTTTGAAAAACCATCGAGTAGCTTTATTAGCGATTTCATAAACGAAAAATATGATATCGTTATCGACCTGAATAAAGCTAAAAGTTTATCTTCAACTTATATTGTTGGGCTGTCAAAAGGGAAATTTAAAGTTGGAATGTTTGATGATGACAAAACTAATATTTATGATTTTATGATTAAACTCGAAGATAAATCCAATATTAATGAATTTATTAAACAGGTGATTCACTATTTAACAATTTTAAAAACTGAAAATAATGCGTAATAGGTTTAAAGGAACGGGAGTAGCAATTATTACTCCTTTTAGAAATTACGGTACAGTAGATTTTACATCTCTGGGAAATATTATTGAGCATATAATCAGCAATGGGGTTAATTATATTGTTGTATTGGGCACTACTGGTGAAGCCGCAACTTTATCAGCTGATGAGAAAGTTGCAGTGGTTGATTTTGTTATAGATACTGTTGAGAAGAGAGTCCCTATTGTTGTTGGTATTGGTGGAAATAACACTCAAGATGTTGTTGATAAAATCAAAGAAACAAATTTCGATGGAATTGATGCCATATTATCTGTTTGCCCTTATTATAATAAACCACAACAAAAGGGCATCTATATGCACTATAAGACAATAGCAACAGTTAGTCCCGTTCCAATAATAATGTATAATGTTCCAAGTCGTACAAGTGTTAATATGACCGCAGATACAACTTTAAAACTTGCCAATGAAGTTGAAAATATTATTGGTATAAAAGAAGCATCAGGTAATCTTGTTCAATGTATGCAAATTATTAAAGATAAACCAAAGGATTTTCTCTTAATATCGGGTGATGATGCTCTTACTCTTCCTTTTCTTTCAATCGGAGGTGATGGAGTCATTTCTGTTATTGCCAATGCTTTTCCATTTGAATTTTCAGAAATGGTTCAGTTAGCATTAAAAGGAAATTGCAAAAAAGCAAGTGAAAATCATTATAAACTGCTTGATATTATTGACACTATATTTGCTGACGGAAATCCTGCCGGAATTAAAGCAGCAATGGAAATATTAGGACTTGCTTCAAATAATTTAAGATTACCATTGGTGAAAGTTAATAAAGCTGTTAACCTAAAATTGCATACCCTAATTGAAGAATTTAAAGCAAACAATTAAAGAAATTGAATCCATAGTGAGATGATTTTAAAAAAATATATTTTATTAAGTTTAGCTAATCTGTTTTTGATTAGCTTTTCTTTTGCTCAAAAATCTATAGGGAAAATTGATGTTGAATACATTTTTAAAGATAGGGGCGAAGTGTATTTTAAGTTTAAAATTAAAGATAAAAGTGAGCTAAATCTTCTAACTAAAATTATCTCTATTGATAATGTTAAAGCTAATGATGTTTTTGCTTATGCTAATAAAAATGAGTTTGTTAAGTTTGTTAACCTAAATTATGACTTTGATGTTCTTAAACCACCATCTGAAGATGTAGAAGTCCTAATGTTGGATTGGAATCAAATTCAAAAAAGCAAGTCATGGGACTATTATCCAACTTATCCTGCTTACGATAGTATGATGCAAAAATTTGCATCGGATTATCCGGCATTATGCACTTTAGTAAATATTGGAACTCTTTATAGTGGAAGAAAATTATTAGCACTTAAAATATCAGATAGTGTTAATATTAAAGAAGCAGAGCCGCAATTTCTCTATACATCATCAATACATGGAAATGAATTAACAGGCTATGTTTTAATGCTTCGTTTTATTGATTATTTATTATCTAATTATGGACAGAATCCCAGAATAACTAATTTAATTAATAATTCTGAAATTTGGATTAATCCGCTTGCAAACCCTGATGGCACCTATGCCGGCGGAAATCATACTGTTAATGGAGCAACCAGATATAATGCTGCAAACATTGATTTAAATAGAAATTATCCTGACCCGGAAGATGGTCCACATCCTGATAATAATGCATGGCAGGAAGAAACTCAATTTTTTATGAATTTTGCTACTAATCAAAATTTTGTGATGGCTGTAAACTTTCATGGTGGAGCGGAAGTACTAAATTATCCTTGGGACACATGGGCTAAACTTCATGCTGACGACAATTGGTGGAAATATGTTTGTCGCGAATATACTGATACTGCTCAATATTTTAGTCCTTCAGGATATTTGGATGACCAGAATAATGGCATTACTAATGGTTATCAATGGTATTCAATAAGCGGTGGCAGACAAGATTATATGAATTATTTTCATCATTGTAGGGAGTTGACACTTGAAATATCAAATGCATTTATTTGTCCTGAAAATCAACTGAATAATTTCTGGAATTATAATTATAGGTCATTATTGAATTATGCAGAGCAAGTATTGTATGGAGTAAAAGGAATTGTAACTGATTCAGTTACAGGATTACCTTTGGAAGCAAAAGTTTTTATTTCAGGACATGATATTGACAGCTCACATATATATTCTTCTCTTCCAATTGGGAATTACAACCGACCACTTTATGCCGGTAATTATTCATTAACATTTTCAAAGCCAGGATATAAAAGTAAAACTATACAAAATATTAGTGTTACGAATCGTTCAGTTGTAAATCTTGATGTTCAGCTTGCGACTGCTGGTCCTGACGGAAAATCAGAAGTTAGTATTAATAAAGAAATTAGAATTTTTCCAAATCCATCTTCAGGGGCATACAAAATAGAAATTGATAATATACAGGATAAAGCTGTTTTATATAAAATATTATCAATTTCAGGGCAATTAATGATGGAAGGCTTTATTGAATCAAATAGGTCGAAAATTGACTTAAAGCGTTTTGATAATGGAGTTTACATTATTGAAATTGAGATGGATGATTCTATTTTTATTGATAAATTAATAAAACTCTAGTGTTATGCGAACCAGCTTAACCATATCGCTTTTCTTAATATTTTCTTCACTTCTAAGCTTTGCACAGGACACAACTTCAATTTATTTCATCGGAAATAGTTTCACCGCTGCTAATGCAATGACCCAAATGGTACAAGGATTGGCAAATGCAGCTAATTTGCCTGTTTATATCGAAGATTATTCGCCGGGTGGTGCAACGGTTTATAATGACCATCTTTATGACCCACAAGTTCTCAATACTATCAAATCAAGACAATGGGACTATATTGTTATCCAGGATAACCAAGGAGCTTATTGTAATTATTATGGACAAATAACGCCATCTGTTTTAGCTGCGAGCATTCAACTTAGAGATTCAATAAAACTAAACAATCCTTGCACAAAAATAGTTTGGTTTGCAGGTTGGGGCTGGCAAGCAGGAAGACCTGACCTTTGGCCAAGCGACAATGGTGTGAATATGATTAACAGAATTTTAGCAAACTTCACTTTCCTGAATGATTCGGTTGATGAAATTGTTGCACCAATAGGAGAGGCCTGGGTTACATCAATTAATCAAAATCCAAACTGGAATCTTTGGGATATGGATAGCGTTCATCCTTCATTAGCCGGCAGCTTTCTTACTGCAAATGTGATTTTTACAAGCATTTTCAGAGCCGACCCTTCAAACCTAAATTATACGGCTACTCTAAGTTCAAATATGGCTTCATATTATAGGGCAACAGCTTTTAGCGAAGTGAGAGATAGTTTAAATATGGCGATTTATAATCTGGATATGTACACTCCGGAATTAAGCATTAATGTGGACACAATTTCAGTTTTGCCAGTTTATTCTTCATACCAATGGTACTTAAATAATTCTCCAATCCCCAGTGCAACAAATTCTTATTGTAAAATGTCTGCAACTGGAAATTATCATTTAATAGCTAAAGATTCAAATAGTTGTAAACTTATATCATTTAGCCATTATTTTGTTCAGACTACATTAGAAAGTATTTCATCAAAGAGGTTACGGGTTTTCCCTAATCCTGTAATTGATGGTAAACTTAAAATCAAATTTGATGATTATATTTCTGGTGAATTAGATATTCGAATAATTAATCCTATTGGGGAAGTTGTTTTTAGTAAAATAATTAACCCTGACTCTAACTTAGATATAGATTTGCCAAATCTCTCGAAAGGCTTGTATTTGTTGATTATTTCGAATGATGAAATAAATTTCACGGAGAAAATTATTATTGCTAAATAGTAAAAATTATTCTTATTCTTCTTTTTCTTTCCCATTCTCCTTCTTTGGAAATAGCTCCAATTGCATATCCTTTTTTGGTTTGATATTATCGTTTTTGGGAGTTTCGGGATTTCTGGCATCAACATCTGAATAAAATCTCCATTTACCATTTTCGAAAATAAAAGCATCATAAGTGAAGACTTCGGGTATGTAAAATTGGTAAACGCCTTCAAGATTTGGATCCATAGGAATTAAATGGTCGAAGACAATCATTTTTGATTTTTTCTTTTTAATTTTCTCCTGTTTCTTTTTTTCCTTCTTTAATGCAGCAAAGCTATTCGAATTGGGCTTTTTTGAATGTTTAATTTTATGTTTCTGATTTGCTTTTTTTCTTTTTTTAACATCAATTGCCTGCTCTTCGTATTTTAGCGAAATAGATGCATCTGCCGCATATTCAAAGAAATATCTCTTTATTCTTTTTCTGTTACACTTAAATATTGACGAGCCAAAAATTGGTTTTCCATTTGATTTAAACGTTAAAACTTCTATAAGCTTCATTGATGTAAGCTTTGTATTGCCATCCCAACCTAATAAAGTGTAATATTTTCTGCCACTCGATTTTGTATAGATAATTTTATAGTAAAGAGCACCATACCAGTTGTTTGCTTCTAATGTTTTAGTCTCAGCTTTTTTGATTTCAAGAGAGTGGTCTTCTAATAAATACAGGTCGTACTTTTTTTTAGCTTTATTATACGATTGTATGAAACCAAAATAAACATAAGTCCCGTCTTCCTTCGGTAGAACCCAATTAAAAATTTTGAATTTCTTATCTGGTGAAACTAGTCGTGCTATTGATTCCAATGAATCGAAAGGGTATTTGAATGAATTTTCGTATAGTAAAATTTTTTTTAATTTAAGTGTGAATTCTTCATTTGCAGCATATTTCTCCCTGTCGTTTTGAGCAAAATGAATCTTTTCTGAAAGTGCTTTCAATTCCATTTCATATTTCTGGAAAACTTCAATATTTTGTGCTGAAATATTTGAAAAACAGCCAATAATCATAAATGTAATTAAAGAATATAATAATTTGCTCATGTCTTTTTAACGCTTTGTTTTAATGATTATTTTTGAAGCTTATTAAAACAAAATTAATTAAATAATGGATATTAAACATAGAATTAATGCTTTTGTCGAGCTTGGAAGGCTTTTAAAGCAAATTTCTGTAGATGATTTTAGTGGAGAATTCAGTGAAAATTTGAAGTCATTTAGCAATATTATTAAAACAACTCATCATTTAAATCCATGGTTCACCGAAGAAAATGTTAGGAATTCAATATGCTCTCTGGCAGAAATGCTAAAAAAGGAAAGCATTGATAAATGGATTTCCAAATATTTAGAAAAGTTGGAGCATGTAAAAGCTGATAATAGAGTTGCAGTTATTTTAGCCGGAAATATTCCATTGGTTGGGTTTCATGATTTTTTATGTGTATTGATTTCGGGAAATACTTTTATTGGTAAATTATCGGCTAAGGATGATAAATTGTTGCCTGCTGTTGCTGATTTACTAATTAAAATCAACCCAGAGTTTAAGGATAAAATTGAATTTACAGATGAACTTTTAAAGTCGTTTGATGCTGTTATTGCCACAGGTAGTGATAATTCTTCAAGGTATTTTGATTATTATTTCGGAAAATATCCAAACATAATAAGAAGAAACCGAAATAGTGTTGCTGTTTTAAATGGAAGCGAAAGTAAAGAAGATATTGAGAAACTAGGATTCGATATTTTTTCATACTTCGGTTTGGGTTGTAGGAATGTTTCAAAGTTATACCTGCCTGAAGGATATGATGTTGACTTATTTTATAAAGGAATTTTTAAGTTTAAAGATGTAGCTAATCATGCGAAATACGCTAGTAATTATAGCTATTATAAATCAATATATTTGCTTGCCCAAACTGTTCATTATGATAATGGCTTTTGCATTTTAAAACAAGATACTGATTTGTCAGCAGCAGTTTCAGTTGTGAATTTCGAGTATTATAAAAATATTGCTGATGTAAATAATAATCTGCAAATAAATTCTGATAAAATACAGTGTATAGTCTCGATAGATGAAAATATCAAAAATGCTATTCCTTTCGGTAATACACAATCACCAGACTTATGGGATTATGCTGATGGCGTAAATACTATGGAGTTTTTACTTGATTTAAAATCATTATAGAACCATAAAATAGCTGGAATGATTTTTATTAACAAATAATTGTTTAATAAATCCATATAAAGTTTTGCTATTTTAAATAATAAGCCTATTTTTGCACTCCGAAATTTTTAAGAAACAAGAAAATGAAACAAGACATTCATCCAAAAGATTACAGATTCGTAGTTTTTAAAGATATATCAAACGGATATGCGTTTTTAACGAAATCAGCAGCAAAAACAAAAGACACCATTGAATGGGAAGACGGCAAAGAATACCCTCTTGTAAAGCTTGAGATTTCCCACACTTCTCACCCTTTCTACACAGGCAAAATGAAACTTATTGACACAGCCGGTAGAGTTGATAAATTTAAAAACAGATATCAAAAGCACTTTGATAACAAAGAAGATAAAAAAGAAATTATCAAAGAAGATATCAAAGAAGCTTAAAGAAGAAATTACTATTATTGAAAAATATCCCTGCGAATTATCGTGGGGATTTTTTTATTTGTTTATCTTTTGGCACTAATTTTTTTAACTTTGTAGGTCTTTATTATTTAGGGTCTGCAAGAAAACTACCCTGAATTGAAAATCAGCCTTTCCCCGTCCCATAAAGGGTGGTCTGATTTTCAGTGAGTTCACCCTTTTGGGCTTTGGGAAAAACTCACTAAAAATCAAAATTTGTATGGTTTTCTTGCAAACATTAATTAACAAAGCTGTGTTGATTTATTAATAACAAATTATTGTTTTTTGTCCTTAGAAGCCTTACTTTTATTGACTAAATTTTACATTAAAACCTTTAATACTTTTGAGAAATGAATTATATATTATTTGATGATTTTATAGTAAGAAATAATCTGCTTCCTTTAACATTTATGCGACCTATTGCCGAAATTAGG
>JAIPBB010000088.1 GCA_021739805.1 Saprospiraceae bacterium
ATGCCACCTCCATAGGAAGAAGAGGTACCTCTAGTTGCTGAATTATTACAAATAATAGAGTTTTTAATAATTGGATTTGAGCTTTCAAGATATATTCCTCCTCCGTAATAATTTGCTATATTGTTTGAAATAATAGAGTTAGAAATTACTACTTTAGAATAATTGTAAATGTACAGTCCACCACCATTACTATTATAAATTGAACTTTCTTTTGCTTTACCATATTTAATTTCACAATAAATTATTTTTGATGTATCATTTGTGTAAGCTGTTGAATTAAATTCAATTCCATTCCAGCAACCATTAGTAGTAGATATATCATAAAATCCGGTAGTGTCCACTACTGAAAAAATAATTGGTTCATCAAATGTGCCTATGGCAAGTAAACGACCTTGAATATCAAGTTTATAATGTCCTTGAAATTCAACATAAGTACCTGGTGATATAATTAATGTAACACCATTTTCAACTAACACATCACAACCAACTTTAATAGTATCAGCTTCCCAAATTGTATTGGAAGAAATAGTACATTCCGCATAAATATCTTCTTGGTTTTCATAAGCACCAATATCAATACGTCCTTTATTAAATCTGGCGTTTCCTGCATAATCGGTGGCAATATAACCCATACCGGAAGTGTCACTAATACCAGCATTTATACATGGTGATAGTGAGTCAATATACCAATTAGCTACTGAACCATCGTAGGAAACTCCTGAACCTGCAGAAGGACTACTAAATAATGGATTCTCATCAATATTATCATTATAAACTCCATTATAATTTAATTGAGAACCAGGACCATCGAATAATACTGACCCTCCTTTAACTAAACAATTATAGAATTTTGGATCACTTGTGACATCATAAAGATAAACTTCATTTCCTCCCGAGACATTTCCTGCTGAATCGTTATAAAAAATGTTATTTTTAAAAACTGGATCTGCATTATTAGTAACCATAAGTCCGCCTCCAAAATGTGAAGAAAAATTATTTGCAATTGTATTGTTGAAAAACAAAGGTTTTGCATCATTATAAATACTTATACCGCCTCCATAATATCCGGATTGATTATTTACAATAATATTGTTTTTGATAGTTGGAATATCATAACCTTCGACCCATAAGCCACCCCCACCAAAAGAATAGGCATTCCCGGCATAAGTTGTTTTATTGTTTGATATTAAATTATTTGCAACAGTTGTAGTACTATATCGTAAATATATTCCACCACCATTATATAAAGCAGTATTATTCTCAATTTTATTATTTTTTATTACATCATCATAAGAGTAATAGCATGAGATACCTGCTCCATAGCGTGAATTGTTATTTTTTATTACATTATTTTGTATTATAGCATTGCATCTGTAAAGCCCTATTCCACCTCCTCGACCACTTGTATTACTATTATTTTTAATTAAACAATTAGAAATTCTTAATTCATCGCTATAATAGGCATAAATACTACCTCCAGAAGAAGTTGGGTAATTCAAATATTCAATACGGCAATCATGAATAATTGTTGAATCATTATAATATTCATTAGGATTATTAATATAAATACCTTTCCAACCGGTTGTAGGGTCATCGGTTGTGAAATGTATTGTATCGGTTTCTGTTCCAACTGCGTATAAACTTCCCTGAATTGTGAGTCTATAGGATCCTGTGAATTTAACTTTAGTACCGGGTAAGATTGTTAATTTTGCACCGTTAGAAACTGTAACATCACAAGTTACATTGATAGTATTTGCATCCCAGGTTGTATTTGTGGATATTGTTCCGCATGCCGATAATGATGATTTGTCTTCGTATGCACCAATATCAACAGCAGCACTATAAACCCTTGTTTTACCTAATAAATCAACTGCTGGGAGTTCAAGTCCTGCAGTTGAAGGCGTTCCTGCATCAATACATAGAGATGTTTCTTGTAAAGACCAGTTTTTATTGGCACCATTATATGTTATACCTGCTCCGTTAGATGGATTTTTAAACAATGGATTTGAGCTTATATTGCCGGTTCCTGAATATGTTCCTCCTTCAATATCATTATATTGAACATTTGGTATTGTTGAAGGGTAGATTTGTTTATCGATACCACTATAAGGAGATTCATTTCCCCAAATAATATTGTTTGTGATTACTGGAGCTATAGATGAGAGACGGTAAATTCCTGCTCCGCTGCTAGTTGAACTGTTATTTGCTATAGTGTTATTTGTTATTGACGGAGTGTATGAGCTACTGGTACTATAAATATAAATACCTCCAGCATAACTCGAAGTTGCTGTATTATTTACAATAACATTATTAATTATTTTGGCACTACTATTACGCAAATAAATAGCACCACCGTAATATGCTGAATTATTTGATATTATGTTACTTCTGACTATCAATTTTGAAACGTTATAAATATAAATACCTCCTCCATACTTATCTTGAGTTAATGAGCTTGTAGCTTTTCCATTTTTAATTTTACAATACTCAATTTTTGAAGTATCATTTGTTGATAGAGTGTTATAAAAATCAATTCCATACCAACCCTCATTTTGGTTGTAACAATTAAATATAATCATGCTATCCATTGTGCCAACTGCCAAAAGTCTTCCATCAATATCTAAATGGTATTGCCCAAGGAAGGTTACTTTTGTTCCTGGTTGTATTGTTAAGGTTATTCCATTATCAACTAAAACATCGCAGGTGATAAGAACATCTCCTGACCATGATGTATTAGAACTGATTGTTCCACAAACCTGAGTTGAAGCAACGTATTCCAATGCTCCAATATCAATAGTTCCTTCATCATATCTGAAATTTCCTGCAACGTCCAGCATACTAACTCCATAACCTGCAGGATAAATTCCGGCATTTCTGCAGGGAGATGTTGATTGTATTCCCCAATCAGCAGTTAAGCCATTAAATGTGTAACCGACACCTGATGATGGAGAAACAAAGTGTGGAAGTGTGTCAATATTTCCTAATCCAGTATATCCTCCCTCTATATTACAATTTTCTACGATTGGATATGGACTTTTTCCAACTTGAGGATAACTACTTGAAGTATTACCCCAAATAATACAATTTATTATTCTTGGATGACAACTGCTACTATAAGCAATAATACCACCACCTTGAGAACCACTACTATTATTTACAATTGTATTATTTATTACATCAGGATTTGAACTGCTATAAATAAATATACCTCCACCAAGACTTGATGCAGTATTATTTGAAATAACGTTATTGATAATTTTCGGGGATGAGCCTGTCCAACATGCGATTGCACCTCCATAATATGAACTATAGTTATTAGAGATTATATTATTCCTGATAATTAGTTTTGAAAAACTTTTACATAAGATTGCTCCTCCAATCATATCGTAATAATCTCCACTGTTAGCTTTTCCATAGGAGATAATACAATATTCAATTATTGAAGTATCATTTGTAGCCGGTGTCGAATTAAATTTTATTCCGGTCCAACCTGTACTTTGATTAAGAGCTGTGAATGTAATTTTATTTGTTGCAGTTCCTTGTGCTAGTATCCGACCTTGAATATCAAGTTTATGATGCCCCTGAAATTGGACATATGTTCCGGCACTTATTGTTAATGTTACGCCATTGTTAACAGTAATATCTCCTGTTACTTTCACTGTATCGGCATTCCATGTTGTGTTGGTGGAAATAATTCCGGATGCAGTAATATTTACTGCTTTTGCTGAAAAGGTATTCAAACCTATTATCGCAATTGCTAGGAAAAAAACTTTGTAAAGATTTTTCATGACTTTTGGCTTTTGTTAATATTTTCTATTCAAGGATTTTAATAAATATATTGATCTGTTTTTGTTTTCTAAAATACAAAAATTTATTATGCACGTAAAGGTATTATTTGATTAAAACCTATTTTAGCGAAATCCACCTAATTCTATTAGGCATATTACCTATTAGATAGTTGGTTGTAATAAAAGTTGCATTGCATGATTGTTAAATTTCTATTAGTTTATGTTTTATTGCATAAACCAAAAGATTTACAATATTTGTTGAGCCGGTTTTAACAATCATATTTGCTTTATGTCCATCAACAGTTCTTTTGCTAATAAAAAGTTTGTCAGCTATTTCTTGATTTGATAAACCTTCAGATACAAGTTGAAGAATTTCCAATTCTCTTTTAGTTAATGTGAATTCAGGTGTTTCAGGTTCTTTAATTTTGATATATTTCTTTGTAAAATAGCCAAGAAGTTCTTCTGAAAAGCAATTTTTGCCTTCTGAAACAAGTTGTATTGCTCTATCAATATCTTCAATATTGCTTTTTTTTAAAAGAAAACCCATCACACCCGCATTAATCATCTGTTGAAGATATTCTTCTTCACCAAACATTGATAGTGCGATGATTTTCAAATTTGGATTTCGCTCCATAGCCATTCTTGTGGCATCAATGCCATTAATTTCAGGCATTTTTATGTCCATGAAAATAACATCAGGCGAATATTCATTTAGCATATTGAGAAATTCTCTTCCATTATGTGCTTCTGCAATAACTTCGGCATACTTTAACTTATTGATAACCATTGTTAATCCTTTTCGGAATAATTCATGGTCATCAACAACCATGATTTTGATTTTTTCTGACATATTCTGAATTTTATTTTTAATTGATTGTGCTTATTGTAAAATTAGTAATTTTTAATTTAATATTATTTTTAACAAATAGTTAATTCAAATTCACAGAAATATTTACTATTGTTCCTTTGTTTTCGTGGCTTTCAATTTTGCATTTTGCATTTATCGATTTTGCCCGGTTTAAAACATTATTCAATCCAAGTCCTTCCTCTTTTCTTAAAGTTAATGCAGGGTCGAAGCCAATACCATCGTCTTCAAAAATAATTGATAAAATCCTGGAGTCTTCTTTCATTAGTATATTAATATTATTAGCTGCTGCATGTTTAATAGTGTTATTAATAAGTTCGATAATTATTCTGTAAATGGCTGTTTCAACAGAGTTTGGATATCTTTGATTTATGTTAGATGTTTTAAAAACAACATTAATAGTTTTGGTGAAATTAAGTTTCTCACAAAAGGAGTTTATAGCAGGTATTAACCCATTATCACTAATTGTTTCCGGCATAAGATGATTTGCTATGGATCTTGCAGTTGTAATGGCATCATCGATTAATTCATTTGTATATTTAATCATTTCTTTTTTCTCTATTTTATCAATTCCTTCTGCATTTAATTGATTAAAATATAGTTTTATGGTTGAAAGCAATGGACCTAAACCATCATGCAGGTCTTCTGAAAATTGCTTTCGTTCTTTGTCTTCGGTTTCTATTACACTGCTCAGAAGCTTCCTTTCTAAATGCTTTTGCTCAGTGATATCAATGATTATTCCTCTATATCCTACAGCTACATTGTTTTTGTCTTTTATTGGGCTTATATAAGTAATTCCGGGAAAAGTACTTTTATCTTTTCTAATCATGATATATTCCTGACCTTTGTATTTTCCCCCTTCCAAAATGTATAGAATGTCTTCCTGAAATCTTTTGAGATCGTTTTCAATTATAATATCATCGATATAAAAACCATTAATTAAATCAAATTTTGAATATCCGGTTAAACTTAATCCTGCACTATTAATAATTGTAAATTTTCGATTAATATCGAGTTCAAAAACTGTCTGAGGTAATAGATTTGCTAATTCTTTATATTTTTTCTCGCTTTCAAGTAATTCGAGATTGGCAATCTTTTGTGCAATTAATCGCTTTGACTTTTGGCGGACAAAAATTGCCCGAATACTTATTATAATTATTAAAATCAATAAAATAGCACTGCCAATAATATATTTTTTTTGAGTTTTTTTATTTTCTGAATTTAGCTCACTAATATTTTTTAAGTGTTCAATTTCTTCAACCCTTTTTTCTGTCTCATAGCTTATTTGTAATTCTTCTAATTGTTTGTCCTTGTTTTCGTAGTAAATGCTGTCAGAAATATCTGAATACAAATTATGATAGTGATATGCTTGTTTGAAATCATTTTTCTCAGCATAGGTTTTAGCCAAATAACTATAAATGTCTTTTTCAAGAATTTTGTTTTTTATCTCATAAGCTATATCAAGGCTACTATTTAAATAAGAAATTGCTTCATTAAAATCACCTGATTCCAAATAAATTCTACCAATAGCTGTAAGGGTTAAAGAAATTCCATATTTCTCACCAATTTCTTTTTTTATGTCAAGAGATTTGAATTTATATTCTAATGCCTCATTAATCTTACCTTCTTCAAAATAAATTGTTCCTATGTTATTAAATGAGGCGGCAATTCCTCTTTTGTCATTAATTTGTTTTCTAATTTCTAATGCCTTTTTATAATAATCTAAACATAATTTAAAATTTTTCTGTTGAAAATGAATGCTTCCAATATTATTATAGATATTAGCAATACCTTGTTGGTCGTTAAGCTCTTTCTTTATTTCTAAAGACTGATTGTAATATTCATTTGCTTTTTTATAATTATTCTGCACATAATATATGTTTCCAATATTCATTAATGTAATCGAGCTTTCAAGCTTAAGACCTTCTTCTTGAAATAATTTGTTTGCATCTAAATAATATTTTATAGTTTTAGTATAATCACCTTGATTATAATAAATAGTCCCAATGTTATTATATGATGATGCAATTCCTGATTTAACATTTAATTTTTTATCAATTTCTAATGCTTTATTATAATATTCTAATGCCTTTTCTGAATTATTCAAATCCTGATATAGATAACCCATATTATTATAAGTAATAGATGTTCCATAGTCATCCTTTATTTTATCCTTAATGGCAAGGGATTTATTATAATATTCAAGGGATTTTGAATATTCATTTTTTCGATGGTAAACTAGTCCCAAGTTGTTTAAGGAGTTTGCTTCTCCTTTTTTGAAATTAATTTTTTGGGAAAGTTTTAATGCTTTATTAACATACTCATAAGCTTTATCTAAATCAAAACCTTTGTAAATTATAAATAATTCATTGTAGGTATTCACACGTACTGTGTCGATTTGAGTTGAAGATAGAATATATTTAAGACTGTCGATTGTTCTATTGTTAGAAAAACTTTCAAAGGATAAAATGGAAATAAATAATAAAATTATTAGCTTTTTCATATGTTTGATTCCGACATTTCAGATATGAAGCTAAAATTAAATAAAAAAAAGTAATTCAAGAAATAAAACTGATTAAAAATAAGAGCCTTATTTAATTGGTAGCTTAATCAATCTAAAAACCAATAAGATACGTCAATGCTAAAATTTTAAAAATTTGGAAGTATAAAAAAAGCCTTACGATTATCGAAAGGCTTTCTAACTTATAATAAAAAAATATTATTTATCATCAACTTCTTCAAAATCAACATCTGTTACTTCGTCGTTTTTTGGTGCATCAGCTTCTCCGCTTGGGTCTCCTTGTGGCTGAGTTGCTTGTGCTTCTTGTGTAGCTTTATACATTTCTTCACTTGCAGCTTGCCATGCAGTATTAAGAGCAGCCAGAGCTGTATCAATCGCTTCAATGTTTTTGTTTTTATGAGCTTCTTTAAGTTCAGTTAAGGCATTTTCAATTGGTGCTTTTTTGTCTTCCGGCAATTTTTCCCCATACTCTTTTAATTGCTTTTCAGTTTGGAAAATCATAGAATCAGCATTGTTTAGTTTATCTATTTCTTCACGTGCTTTTTTATCAGACTCAGCATTTGCTTCGGCTTCATCTTTCATTCTTTTGATTTCTTCATCTGATAATCCTGAAGAAGCTTCGATTCTAATTTGCTGTGATTTTCCTGTTCCTTTGTCTTTTGCCGAAACATTAAGAATTCCATTGGAGTCAATATCAAAGGTAACTTCAATTTGAGGCACTCCTCGTGGTGATGGTGGAATACCATCTAAATGGAATCTGCCTATACTTTTGTTTCCGGCAGCCATTGGTCTTTCGCCTTGGAGTACATGAATTTCAACAGATGGCTGATTGTCAGCTGCAGTAGAAAATGTCTCAGATTTTTTAGTTGGAATAGTTGTGTTTGATTCAATAAGTTTTGTCATCACACTACCAAGAGTTTCAATTCCAAGTGATAAAGGAGTTACATCAAGTAATAATACATCTTTCACTTCTCCTGTGAGTACACCACCTTGAATGGCTGCACCAATAGCAACAACTTCATCAGGATTAACACCTTTTGAAGGTTCTTTCCCGAAGAATTCGCTTACTATTTTTTGAATTGCAGGTATTCTGGTTGAACCACCAACAAGAATAACTTCATCAATATCTGAAGCTGTCATATTTGCATCACTAAGAGCTTTTTTACATGGTCCAATTGTGTCTTGTATTAAAGAGTCACATAATTGTTCAAATTTTGCTTTTGACAATGTTCTTACTAAGTGCTTAGGAATACCATCAACCGGCATAATGTAAGGAAGATTGATTTCTGTAGAAGATGAGCTTGATAATTCAATTTTTGCTTTTTCGGCTGCTTCTTTAAGTCTTTGTAATGCCATTGGGTCTTTACGAAGGTCAATGTTTTCATCTTTTATAAATTCTTCGGCAAGCCAATCAATAATTTTATGGTCAAAATCGTCACCACCAAGATGAGTGTCCCCATTTGTTGACTTTACTTCAAAAACACCATCTCCTAATTCTAATATTGAAATGTCGAAGGTTCCCCCACCTAAGTCAAAAACAGCAATTTTAATATCTTTATTTTTTTTATCTAAACCATAAGCAAGTGATGCTGCAGTTGGTTCGTTAATAATTCTTTTAACATTTAATCCTGCAATTTCACCGGCTTCTTTTGTCGCCTGACGTTGTGAATCACTGAAGTATGCAGGTACAGTAATAACTGCATCTGTAACTTCCTGACCTAAATAATCTTCTGCAGTTTTCTTCATTTTTTGCAGAATAATAGCAGAAATTTCCTGTGGCGAGTAAAGTCTTTCGTCAATTTTAACTCTAGGTGTGTTATTGTCACCTTTTACAACTTTATAGGATATTCGATTGACTTCTTTAGAAACTCTGTCAAATGTTTCACCCATAAATCTTTTAATCGACGAAACCGTTTTCTCAGGATTTGTAATTGCTTGACGTTTTGCCGGGTCACCAACTTTTCTTTCACCATTTTCAGTAAAAGCAACCATACTTGGTGTTGTTCTTTTTCCTTCGCTGTTAGGTATTACAACAGGTTCGTTTCCTTCCATAACCGAAACACATGAATTTGTAGTTCCCAGATCGATACCAATAATTTTTCCCATTTTCTTATTTGTTTTTTTTGATTGTTCTAATTTTTTTTTGAATACGGAATTCTGTTAGTCAATGTTTATGCCAAATGACATAATAAAACAGCATTGTGAAATAATGGCATATATACTTTAAATCCGAAAATAAGTTAATGACTTTTAAAATGACAAAAAGGCAGAGGATAATTAGTATTGAGTCTTGATATAAATGATAAGTGAAAGATGTTTAATGATATTATTTTATGGTATTCTTTTAGTAAAGGCTAAATCTGAAGTATATATTCCTGATTTTAGAAATTCCTGGCTATCATTATTGAGCAATTTACCCCTGATTTTTATATAACGGCTGGAAAAGATTCCGATTCCGTTATTAATATTTGTGTATTCGGGTCGTTCCTGAACAATGCTACTCGATGGTTTATTAATATCCATATAAGTATTAAATTCATCGGCAGCAACACTAAAAATAAATTGAACAGTATCGGGTATTCTAACAGCAACATTAGGATCAAATTTTACATTATCCTGGATATTTTTATAAAAGCTTTCTCCAACATATGAAAGTTTCATTTCTTCTCCTCCATTTATATTTTGTGATGTTTTGGTGCCTAATACCCAATCAACATATTTTTTTGTTTCAATATTGTTTAAATCTCTTTCAATATAGTAAAATCGAATAACAAGCTGGTATAATCTGCCATTTAGTCCCGATCTCCATTGAACATCAGTAGGATTACTCACTTTATGATTAAAACCAATTGTTGAAACACCAGCATTAGGTTTTGTAATTGTAAAATCTTCAATAAGTTTTGTTTCCGAAGTTATGATTTTGCCTGAGTATTTATTCTTGATTACCAATTTGTAGGTTCCATCTTCAATCAGATTTGCTTTGGTTTTGTAAATAATTTGATATGGATTTGAAGGATTATAAAAAGGACTACCAGAATCAGGATCTCTTTCAACAAGAGTATCAGTCATTGTGAAGGTTCTTTTATAATAACTATTTCTCCATTCTTCAAGAGTAACTTCCAGTGAATCGCCATAGCTGGAAGTCATTGGATCCTGAGCAAGAGCTATAGTATTATCATTCCCCAAAAAAGCCCTGTTTATTTTCACATAATGTGTTGTTTCATTTTGATTCAATAAACCGTAAACGATAGTAATATCTTTATACTCAGCATTCATGTCGAAATCAGTTTCGCATGAATAATAACTTGTAATTATAATAAAGGATAATATTAAAAGAAGTATATTTCTCATTTGTTTTTCAATCTTTCAAAAAAAATTATTATTAAACGAGTGCAAAGATATATATTTTTAACGACAATTATTATTTTGATTTTTGTAAAAATAAATTTTTATTTGCTTGATTTCTAAGCTAAACAGTTTAAGGTGAAATTGAAACAGTTATCGGTGAAGGTTGAGACTAAGGACAAGGCTAGGGAGAAGTAAAGGCATCAAGACGGACTCCCTTTAGTCGAAAGGCAAATTTGTTTGAGTTTGTGAAGGGCGTGAAGTAGGAGAGACTAGGAGCTTGAGAATTGAGAATTGAGTCGTGAATCGTTAGAAATGATAAGTGAGAAGTTAGAAGTGAGAAATAAGAAGTGAGTATCGAGTTGCGAGCAACCAGCAATTAAATTATGATAAACGTTTTCCGATTTTAACAATTAAAACTGATCAAAATTTTCACTTATAATAATAAGTTGTAGTTTTGCAGTCTGTTAGATTCTAAATGTTTAATTAATCTTTTTTAATATGTCTGTAGCTCAGATGTTTCCTGCTCCTAAAGTAACAACGCATGTCCTTCAGGAAATGAAGTTAAAAGGAGAAAAAATTGCCATGCTTACTTGCTATGACTATTCTATGGCAAGAATTGTTGATAATGCAGGTATTGATGTTATTCTTGTAGGTGATTCTGCTTCAAATGTTATGGCCGGTTATAAAACAACACTTCCAATAACTCTTGATATGATGATTTATCACGCTTCATCAGTTATGAGAGCTGTTACACGTGCACTTGTTGTGGTTGATTTACCTTTCGGAACATACCAGGGAAACTCAAAGGAAGCTCTGAATTCTGCAATTCGTATAATGAAAGAATCAGGTGCAAACTCCATAAAAATGGAAGGTGGAATTGAGGTAACCGAATCAATTGACAGAATTCTAACAGCCGGCATTCCTGTTA
The DNA here is from genome assembly GCA_021739805.1 of Saprospiraceae bacterium. The sequence goes on from JAIPBB010000088.1 coordinate 11,451, forward strand.
TGGGTCATCTGGGATTAACACCTCAATCGATTCATAAATTTGGAACCTACGTTGTTAGAGCAACCGAAGAAGATGAAGCACAGAAATTAATAAAAGATGCTCACGCACTCGAAGAAGCAGGATGTTTCGGTATTGTTCTTGAAAAAATACCTGCTAAGCTTGCTGAAATTGTTACCAACGAAATACAAATCCCAACTATTGGAATTGGTGCTGGACCGAATGTAGATGGACAGGTTTTAGTTTTTCATGATATGCTGGGAATTACGCAGGATTTTTCTCCTCGCTTTTTAAGAAGATACCATAATTTAAAAGAAGAAATAAGAAGTTCAGTTCAAGCTTACATCAAGGATGTTAAATCTTTAGATTTTCCGAACGAAAGGGAGCAATACTAATTTTTAAATAACAAATATCAAGTTCCAAAAAACAAATAAATTCCAATGAATAAAATTTCAATGATTTAAAAGTTTTGAACATTTGTATTTGGTATTTGGATATTATTTGAAATTTGATATTTGTCTTTTGGTGCTTTTTACTGATAAATACAAAAATTCAAGTTTATGATATATTGCTGTAATGGAAAATAAAATTCATAATAATAAAACAATGTTAGACGCAAAAAATATTAAAAAAGATATTCTTTACGAGGATAATCACATTCTGGTTTTAAACAAGCGTCCATCAGATATTATCCAGGGTGATAAAACCGGTGATACTCCGGTAAGTGAGATTTTGAAGGAATATATTAAAATTAAATATAATAAACCCGGAAATGTATTTCTAGGAGTAGCTCATCGAATTGACAGGCCGGTTTCAGGAGCTGTTGTTTTTGCGAAAACCAGCAAGGCACTGATTCGTTTGAACGAAATGCTTAGAGATAAAAAACTTGATAAAACATATTGGGCGGTTGTAGAAAAACGACCTGAAATGGAAGAAGGAACTCTTGTTCATTATCTTAAAAAAAATCAGGAGAAAAATAAATCAGTTTGCGTTAGTGAGAAAACTAAAGGAGGCTTAAGAGCTGAATTAAATTATAAATTAATTAATGACAGCGATAATTTCAGCTTGCTTGAAATTAAACTACTTACAGGACGACATCATCAAATAAGAGTTCAATTAGCAAAAATAGGCTGCCCAATTAAAGGCGATTTAAAATACGGTTATAAGCGTTCAAATACTGATGCTTCAATTCATTTGCATTCAAGAATGCTTGAGTTTATGCATCCGGTTCAAAAAGTTCCTATTAAAATTATTGCTCCACCACCTGACGAACCGCTTTGGAATCATTTTTTAGAGAATGTAACTCCAGTTGACCGAAGTCGAAAGGCAAAAGTGAAAAGTCGGAAGTCGGAAGACAGAAGTCCGAAGTGATTGTCAGACCGAGTACCACGCTTTGATGAAATAAGAATTTAGTACTAATTATTTGCGTGGCGTATCGAGGAATGACGAAAATAAGGAGAAGGCTAAGGCTAAGGGTAAGGAGAAAGGCATCTAGACGGACTCCTTTCGGTCGAAAGGAAAAAGGCAAAAAGCGAGTTGAACAAATTGAATATCGAATGTCGAATACTGAATGTTGAATAATGAAGTAGGCGATTAAATGAGCTTGAGAACGGGTGAAGGGGTGGCACTCCAAACTCTAGGCACTCCAAACTCCAAGTACTCTAGGCACTCCCAACTCCAAGTACTCTCGGCACTCCCAACTCCAAACTCCCAACACTATTTTATATTCTATTTAGAAACCATATAAATAAAAGAATTTGTAGTTTTGCGATTCATTTTTTGATTTATTTGATTTTATGATTTTTAAACTTAGATATTTAATACTTCTTGCTCTGTTTTCATCGTTCAGCATTTCCAAAGCTCAATATTACGATATGGGACAAGACCCAACAAGCATTAATTGGAAACAAATCAAAACCGAAAACTTCCAGATAATTTTCCCAAAGGAATTTGAAGATGAATCGCAAAGACTGGCAAATATTCTTGAGATTGTTTATAAATACGGCTCAGAATCACTTCAGCATAAACCAAAAAAGATTTCTGTAATTCTTCATACACAAACTGTTAAATCAAATGCTTCGGTGATATGGACACCAAAAAGAATGGAAATATATACCTGCCCACCCCAGGATAATTATGCACAGGATTGGCTTGAACAATTAGCTATTCATGAATTCCGCCATGTTGTGCAGGTTGACAAATTAAATCAGGGAATTACTAAAATACTTTATGCACTATTAGGCGAACAAGCTGCCGCCGCTGTATTGGGTTTATATATTCCTCAATGGTTGCTCGAAGGTGATGCTGTTCTTACTGAAACTTTATTAAGCCAGTCGGGTAGGGGCAGACTTCCCGGATTTGAAAGAGAGTTGCGAACCCAACTTATTGAAAAAGGTGCTTATAAATACGATAAAGCTGTTTACGGCTCTTACAAAGATTTTATTACAAATCATTATGTTTTAGGTTATCATTTGGTTACAACTGCCAGAAAAAACTATGGTCCCGACATTTGGCCAAGTGCATTTGATAATGTTGCCAGAAAACCATTTATGATTATTCCTTTTAATAATTCTATAAAGAAAAGCACCGGACTTACAAAAACAAAACTTTATAAGTCTGTAATGAACGAACTTGACAGTTTGTGGAAGGATCAGGATTTAAATACTCAATACACAAGATTTGAGCCTTTGACAAAACAAGACAACAAATCATACACAGAATACTCCTTTCCTCATTATATAACTGACAGCACTTACTTTGCTGTTAAATCGAGCATCGATGATATAAGCCGCTTTGTTGAAATTGATAAAAACGGAAATGAAAAAATACTCTTTACTCCCGGCAACCTACAATTTGATGCAGTTTGCTATTCTAATAATAGAATAGTATGGGCAGAGACAAGAAATGATATTCGATGGGGCAATAGGAGTTTTAATGATATTAAAACTTACAATATAGAAACAGGGAAAGCAAAAACAATAGTAAAAAAAAGTAGATTATTTGCTCCAACATATTCCTGTGATGAAAGCAAAATAGTAGCCGTTGAAATTACCACTGAAAACAAATATTCAATTGTTGTTTTGAGTTCTGAAAGTGGTGAAATTATTAAAAGAATCAAATCGCCGACTAATGATTTTTTTATGACCCCAACTTTTGCTGATGATGGTAAACACATTGTTACTGTTGTGATGAACAGTAATGGAAAAACATTAGCTGTCGTTGATATTGAAAGTGAGAAAATCGAGTATTTGTTTCCTGAAACTAATACTGAAATTTCGGGGCCATGCATGACACATGGTTTTGTTTACTTTGTAGCGGCTTATTCGGGGCTTGAAAATGTTTATGTTTTTAATCTTATTACACAAGAAATTTCGCAGGTGGTTTCATCTCGTTTTGGTGCAAATGATATTTGTTTTAATGAAGATATGTCACGAATAATTTATAAAGATTATACAGCAAATGGGTTTGCAATTGTTGATGCTTATATAAATCAGGCTGAGTGGGTTAAATTGGATTCAATTAAAAATAATTCTATAAAACTTTATGAGACCTTGATTCCACAAGAATTTGGAGTTATTAGCAAAGATATTATTCCTAAAAATGAATATGAAGTAAAGAATTACAATCGTTTATTGCATTTATTCAATATTCATTCATGGGCACCTTTAAGTATTGATGCTGTTGCAGGAAATGCAAAGCCGGGAGTTTCATTTATGTCGCAAAATAAATTAAGTACTGCTTTTACAACTATTGGTTGGGAATGGGACGTAAACGAACAGCAGGGAACCTATTTTGCTGATTTTTCTTATAAAGGTCTTTTTCCTGAAATAGATTTTAGATATGAATATGGCAATAGAAAAGGAATTCATAAAACACAAAACGACAGCCTTATAAAATATTCGTGGAAGGAAACACGATATAGAACATCATTTACTTTGCCATTAAGATTTACAAGGAGCAAATGGCAAAGGGGATTTTTACCTCGTGCAAGCTGGAATTTACTTGAACTGGAAATGGATAAATCCTCCGGGCTTGAATTTAACTATAATAAGCTGGATGCTGTTGATGGAAGGCTTTATTTTTATAATTTATTAAAAAGAAGCTCAAAAGACCTTATCCCAAAATGGGGACAAATTATTGACATCAATCATCGTATTACACCCTTTGATAAAACTGATGATAGTGAAGTGAAATCTGCTGAAGCATGGTTATACTTTCCCGCTTTGATTAATCATCATGGAATAGAATTTTATTTGGGTTACCAAAATAAAAAGTTTGACCGCTATTCATTTTCTGATTTTGTAAGCTATCCAAGAGGTTATATTGACCAATTTAGTGATGAACTTAGCAGCTTTAAAGCCAATTATAAATTTCCTTTTCTTTATCCCGATTGGAGCTTAGGTTCTTTGGTTTATCTTAAACGATTAAAAGCAAACATCTTTTACGATTATGCCGAAGGCAGCCTTCATGGTGTAAACACAATTTACCGCTCCACAGGTTTTGAACTCATTGGTGATATGCATCTGCTCCGCTTTATTGCACCAATTGAAATGGGTGTACGTGGAATTTATTTGCCCAATAAAAACACTACTCAATTTGAGTTAATTTTTTCGGTTGGGTTTGATGAGATTTAGAATAGTAATCGTATTTTATTTCTTAGAGAGAAAAAATAGTATCTGTCAAAAACAGTGTAAAATTGACAAAACAAGATATTTCTATAAAAATTTGACAAATATTTCGTCAAGTGTCAAATATTGCAATAATTTGACATTTGGAATTGTTTTATTTCCCTAGGCATTTTTAAATAAATTTAGAACTCATTAATTCTGCTCCGCTGCTGCTTTCTGTGTTAATTTATCCAAAACATTTTGTGTTCCTGCATGCTGAATACTGGCATTTAATTCAAAGCCAACAAGGAGTATGCTTGCATTAAAATAAATCCAAAGCATTATCACAATTAAAGTTCCAATTGAACCGTAAAGGGCATTATACTTTGAGAAATTATTTACATAAAAGTCAAATCCTAAGGAAGTTACAAGTGATAAAATTGTTGCTAGAGTGGAGCCGGCAGAAAAAAACCTAAATCTTTGTCGTTTAGCCGGTGCTAAATAGTAAATAAAAGAAATTGTGAAAAATATCATGGCAATAACCACTATCCATCTGGTGGATTGAATTAAGAAATAGGAAAAATAGCCGTGAATAATATCTTTTTCTGCCAGGAAATTTAATGCTTCAGTGCCAATGATAATCATCAATATTGCAACAATAATAATTACTGACATGATGATTACCAAGAAAATTGATACGAGACGGACTTTTATAAATGATCGTTTTTCATCGAAATGGTAAGTGTCGTTAAAAGCTTCGATTAAACTTCGAATTCCTTTTGTGGAGAAATATAAAGCAAGAATAACACCCACTGATAAAAGGCTGCCATGTTTTCTGCCAACAATATCTTCAACGGTGGAACTTATAGTTTCAAAAGCACTTTGGGGAAGAATATCAGCAAGAAGTCCCATAAGGATTTCTTGAAAATTATCGATTGGAAGATATGGAATAATAGTAAAGAAAAATAATATTGCTGGAAATACAGCTAAAAAGAAATTATATGAAGTAGCAGCAGCACGTGTTGAAATTGAACTTTTCTGAATTCCCTTAACAAAAAAAGCACCAACATCAAAAATAGGAACTCTATCGAAACCGGGTAAAATCAATTTCTTTAAAAAGGCAATAAGACTCTTTATTGGTTTCCAGGAGAGAACTTTATCTAAATATTTGTTCGCCATTTTTAAATTTTAAGCCATGAATTCATGATTAATATTTTTGCCACGAATTCACGAATTGTTTTTTATTAGTGCATTCGTGGCTAATTTTTTCACTTCAATTTCTCAGTAACACAACTATTCAATTATTTTTCTTTTGCCACGAATTCACGAATGATTTTTTTATTAGTGCATTCG
>JAIPBB010000089.1 GCA_021739805.1 Saprospiraceae bacterium
TAAACCTATTAAAATCAAAAAGCATGGCAGAAAAGCTAAAAGCTTTTTCAAATATGGGTTGACATATCTTGCAATGGTGTTGTTCTCTAGTGATATAGATAAGTTTGAAGAGTGTTGTGATTTTTTGTCATGTACTTAGGTTTTTATTATCAAGTAAAGCCATTTGTAGCACATTTTCAACCTGTTGATTCATTCGTTTGCTTTCTGATTTTATCATTTTAGTAAAGAAACTAACTTTCTCATTTTTTAAATCATCAATTGAATTGATAGAGTCAGCAGCTAAAGAGATTGTTGCAATTGGTGTTTTAAATTCATGAGTCATATTATTAATAAAATCCGACTTTATTTCTGAAATTTTCTTTTGTCTCAGCATATAAACAACAGACAACCAAAATACAACAAAAATTATTAAAGTAAAAATCAAAGAACCTAATATTGGTATTCCTAACGAACTAAATGCTAAAATTGAGTTATCAGTAAAATAAATAATTAAGTCAGTTTTTTTATCAATAATCGCATTCGGGAAAAGTTTTTGCTTAAATCCTTTTGACCCTGATTTGATTTTATAATTATCCGAAACTTTTAAAAGGCTATCAGCTTTTGTAAGCTCATATTCAAATTTTTGATTAATGCCATAATTTGATAATTCACTTTTTAAAATTTCAACTATCTCTTCAGAGCTGATTTTATTTTCTTTCAATAAATCATCCGTTGTAATTTCAAGTACAATTTGATTTAGGACATCAGAAATTTTATCTTTCTTGCGTTTAAGCTTCGTATTATAGCTTTTAATTCGAACTTTCCCTGATAAACTATCAGAAATATCATTTGTCATTGTATTGCAAGAATCAGAGATAATTGTCATTATTTTTATTGAGCTATCAATACCTGCTATTGATGTAATTATTTCGTGATTAAGACTGTCGCTAATCAATTTGATGTCTTTTCCTATTTCACTTCCACCAATAATTTTGATTTTACTAATTAAAGGGTGCTCTTTACTATTTTCATCTAAAAATACTGTATCAGCATCGATTTTTAGAGTGCTTGTATAAGCATCCATTTTCTTACTTACAACATCAAGAGCATCTTTGGTTTCAAGACGTTTATTAAGCTCACTTAATGCTTCCGAAACATTTTGATTGAATTGCTCTTGTTTAACATCAACTGCATTTTTTATCCATAAAAGCTGAATAAAAATTATTCCTAATAATGCAATCGACATTAAAATAAGCAAATATGGAAAAGTCTTTTTGTTCAAATTAATGAGATTTAAGTTTTAAAACTGTCCCAAAATTATTATATTTTAACAAGATAAGTTCAATTTTAACCTTTCTTTAACAACATTTAACCGCCCTTTAACAATAGCTGAATCATTTGAAACTAATTTTGCTCCGACAATTAGTAAAAATCTAAATTTATTTAAAATGAAAAAACAAGCCTTATTAAAATTTGCACTTTTAATTCTTTTATTTGTTCTTCCTACATCAATCCTATTTTCTCAAAACAAAGAGAAAGAAAAGGAGAAAACCATTAAAATCAAGATGGTTAAAGAAGGTGATGATGGTAAAACTATCTCGATTGACACAACAATTAATTTAACCGAAGAAATGAATTTTGATGAAATTAACGAGATGATTCAGACAATCACTTTAGACATGGATTTACCTGACTCAATTAAAGACATTATGAAAACTATTGATATTCATAAATGTCTTGACAAAGATGATACTTGTAAGACAAAAGTAATTGTGAAAGTTCTTGATGGAGAAACTTATATCAAAAAAGATGATGGTAATATAATGATAATTTGTGATTCAATTTCAATGAAAGATATTGATAGTGATGATAAAGAAATTCACAAAATCACAATCATGAAGTCTAGTGAAAATGGCGAACCTAAAATAAGTAATGCCGGTGAAGAAGAAATCCAGATTGATATTGATACTGAAGATGATGGTGTTATGAAAATTAAAATGATTTCAAAAGATGGTGAAGAAGTTATAATGGAAAAGAACATTGATGTTGATGAAATTTTGAAAGATGTCGAAAAATTGGAAGGTGATACTAAGGTCAATGTTATTAAAACAAGCAGTAATGGGAAAACTATTATTATCGCTACAAAAGTAATTCTTGTTGATCTTGATGAAAATGATATTAGTACTTTAAAGAAATCAGGAGTTAAAGATATTAAGAACAACAAACTGAAAGTTGAAGAAATGAACTTCTATCCTAACCCAAACAATGGTAAATTCAAACTGAGTTTCGAATTAGATTCAAAAGACAAAACTGTGGTTTCAATTTTTGATGAAAGTGGCAAAAGAGTTTATTTAGAAGAAATCCAGGATTTTACTGGAATCTATAATAAGGAAATCGACTTAAGTGGCGAACCAAAAGGAATCTATTTTATAAATGTTAATCAAGATAAAAAATCATTAACCAAGAAAATTATCGTAAACTAAACTTTCTACAAACAATAATTTAATGGCTGTTTTCAATTGGAAGCAGCCTTTATTTTTAAAAGAAAATTTATTAAGTGAATAAATAAATCAACTTATTTCTATTTTTTAGGCAACTTTCCATTAATTTTGAGTGTCTAATTATGAAACAGATTTATATTAAAAAATTTATTACATGAAAAAAGTTGTAATTTCTTTCCTTACATTATTAGTTCCAATATTGATGTCAGCTCAAGTTGTAATTTTTCATGAAAATTTTGAAGCACCATCTTATGCTGATAGTGTTACTTCCTCGCAAACAGCAAACAATGTGGACCATTGGGGAATAAGTTCAATGCTTTATAACTCCGGGGGATTTTCTGACTCTTGTCCAGTTATTCAAAATGATACTACCTATTTAACGACAAATGCTTTTAGTACAATTGGGGTCACTACTGTTATTCTTGAGTTTGACCATATTTGTAAAATAGAGTTTTTTGATGCTGCTGAAATTCATGTGTCAAACAATAATGGTCTAACATGGACTAAGCTAACCTGGGCTCAATATAATGGGTCTGGTCAATTCAATGCTATTGGGTATAAATTTGCTTCAGTATCATATTCTGTATGGGATCCTGCAAATAATACTGCCATTCCAACTAATACGTGGTGGAAGCATGAAACTTTTAATATTACATCATTAGTTTCAAATTCATCTCAAGTTAAAATCAGATTCTTGCTTGCTGATTTGAACAATACCGGCTCAGCAGGAAATTATGGATGGCTAATTGATGATATCAAGGTATCTAATCCAAATGCAACAATTTCAGATGCCGGTGTTATAAACATTTTAAACCCAACGAATACATCTCAAATATTTAGTACTGTTCAGGTTTATGTTGAAATAAAAAACTTTGGTAATATTCCTTTAACATCAATACCGGTTAAATATCAGGTAAATAATAATGCAATTGTTTCTGAGATCTGGACTGGTAACTTACTCCCAGATTCATCAATTAATTATAACTTTCAAACAACTTTTACAGCTGGATGGACTAATACAAGCTATGATATATGCTCATGGACAGAATTATTAAATGACAATCAAAATCTAAATGATAGTTCTTGTAAAACTATAACCTTACTAAACTCAAATTACGATGTAGGGATTTCAAAAATAATTGAACCATCAATGGATACGCTATGCTATCATCCTAGTTTTTATGAATATACTATTAAAGTAAGAATAAAAAACTTCAATATTCAGCCACATAGCACAATTCCTGTCGAATATCAGGTTGGCTCATCAGTTCCTGTCTCGGAAATCTGGACAGGTTCAATATTGAATAGCTATGACTCTATTGATTATACATTTAACACAAAATATCTTTCAACAACTTCAGGCAGTTTTAACATTTGTGCTCGTACAAAATTATTAGATTTAGATTCAACAAATAATGAAAGTTGTAGAACATATATCACAAGCCCATGTACTGGACTTGAAGAAAATTTTATTGAAACAACATTCGAAATTTATCCAAATCCTAGTTCAGGTATCATAACACTTATATTTGATAATAATAAAGAAGAATTGTTTATTAGAATTACAAATATATACGGGCAGAGTATTAAAAAATTTTACACAAATGAAGTTTTAAATACGATTGATTTTAGTCAAGAACCAAAAGGAATCTATTTCATTAATGTTAATCAAAATAAAAAGTCATTAACAAGAAAAGTTATTATAAACTAAGCTTTCTATAAACAATACTCAAAAGGCTGTTTTCATTCGAAAGTAGCCTTTTTCTTTTTAGATTTAAATTACTAAAAATATATCATTACTGTCTGGATAAATTTCGGTGGCTATTTAGCAAGGTCGTTATTTGAAGCCGTAAATCATCATTTTCTAAAATTGGGAAATATAAGATTTAACTTAAATTATCAATCAATAATTTACAAATTCCCAATATGGGATTTATTTTTTATTATTTAGCTTAAAACTACTTGAATCTTTACTATATAGCTGTTTTAGTGTTTCCAAAATTCAACCAAAACATAATAAACGACAATTTATTTATAAATTACACACTGTAATTTTGTTACCAGAAAATTTTTATATATAAAAATAAAATCTCCAACAAAGTCTTATATTCTTATTTACAATGCTTTAAACCTACCTAAATCTCCCTATGGGATTTTTATTTCTTTTTATGGGAATAATTCTTGACATTAGATTTTCGCCAATGTATTTTTGTCATGTTGAAAATAAAAAACCCAAAGCAATGAAAACTCTAAACCCACAAAAAACAAAAAAGTACAAAATTGTAGCTTTTTTATTACTTGCATTATTATATAATGTATCTAATGCACAAAACACAAATTTAATTTACTCTGAGAATTCTTTAACAACTAATGAATTATCACAATCAAATTTTCAACCTGAAAGAAATATAAATTGTGATAATGAGAATTTTATTAATGTTAATTACAGCTTTGAAGGCTTACGCATTAAAAACGAAACTGTTGGAAACGTCTCTTATCAAAAACTAATTATTGATGGTTATGGACAATTGAATGAAGTAGGTAAACCTTCTCTTCCATCTCACACTGATTTAATTGCAATACCAGAAAATTCAAATCCAACAATAATTATCGAAGAAGTAATAACTGAAGAATATTCCGGATATATGATTTTTCCGGCATTAGAACCTGCAATTGATACAAAGGATGCTAAAAATCCTGAATTTGTAATTGATAATAATACTTATAATACTAATGAATATTATCCTGAAAATATAGTAAGGATTGTTGATATTCAGAAATTACGTGGAATGCCAATAGCAATGGTGAATATTTGTCCAGTTCAGTTTAATCCGGTTACCGGAAAAATTAAAGTTTATAAAAAAATCAAATATAGAATACAATATAATGGTGGAACAAAATCTTATAATCGATTAGAAAGAGAATCATCAGAAAATTTCAAAAAAATATTACAAAATGTTGTTATAAACAGATCTGCTCTTCCTCCGGTATCAAAAACTAAAAGTTCACCAGACAGTAAGGATTATATTATAATAACAACAACTGCTTATGCTGCAGCAGCTGATACTTTAGCAAAATGGAAAAGCCAAATGGGTTATAAAGTTGATGTTGTTACTAAATCAAGCTGGACAGCAGTTGATGTTAAAGATTCTATTCATACCAGATATCAAAACTGGACTCCAAAACCTGATTATTTTGTAATTATTGGTGACCAAGCTGATGTTCCTGCTGAAATTCATTCTGCTCCAAACAATGTATCATTCGTTACTGACCTTTATTATGCATGCATGGATGGAACAGGAGATTATTTTCCTGATATGGCACATGGAAGAATTTCAGTAACATCTGCTGCACAAGCATTAACAACTATTCAGAAAATTGTTGACTACGAAAGAAATCCAATTGTTGATGCTAACTTTTACTCAACAGGCGTAAACTTTGGAGAATTTCAAGATGATAACCTTGACGGATATTCAAATAGAAGATTTACACATACAAATGAAGATATTCACGATTATCTTGTAAATAATGGATATACAATGAACCGCCAATACTTTGCGAATTCAAACGTAACTCCTACTAATTATAATAATGGTTATTACTCAAACGGAGAAGCTATTCCAAGTGCAATTACAAGAGCAAATTCCTATCCCTGGACTGCAACACAAGGTCATGTGTGGGCTGAATTAAATGCAGGAAAATTCTTAGCTGTTCACAGAGGACATGGTTATGAAGGTGGATGGGGCTGGGTTCACCCAATGTTTGTTTCTCATCCTTATTATAATCACATTAACACTCTTACTAATGGTAGAAAACTGCCTGTAGTAATAAGTATTGATTGTTATTCTGGTGATTTTAACACATCAGAATGTTTAGCCGAAAACTTTCTTAGAAAAACTGATGGTGGAGCAGTAGGTGTTTTTGCAGCTTCTTTCTATAGTTACAGTGGACCAAATGATGGACTTGCTGCCGGTTTAATTGATGCAATTTGGGCAAATCCTGGTCTAGTTCCAAGTTTTGGTGCAGGTGGAATTTCAAATCCAACTCTATCTACTCATAATGATATTCATACAATGGGAGATGTTCTGAATCAAGGACTTTTAAGAATGGTTGAAACATGGACTGGAAGCACTATTCAAAATCAATACACATACGAACTATTTCATTATCACGGTGATCCTGCAATGAAAATATGGACAGCATCGCCAACAACTGTAACAGCAACTCACCTTAGCACTTTACCTAAAAATGCCAACTTTATAAATATATCTAACTCTAACTGCACTAATGGAATTGCCACAATTTATGCTAATGGTGAATTGCTTGGAAAAACTACTCTTATGGGTGGCAACGGTACAATAGAATTTGTTTGCCTAGATACTGTTCAGGCAATACTTTCAATAACTGGAGAAAACTTCAGACCTTATTTGAAAAAAATACAAATAAATAATAATATTGAAAGCACACCACCAATTATGCAGGCTAAAAATCTAACTTTCTCTACTCCAGGTAAAACTTCAACTTCTTTAGAAATAAATTGGACTAACGGAGATGGCGACAGAAGGCTTGTAAAAATCAATACTGCCAACTCATTTATTGATCCCGTTGATGGAGTTGAATATAGTGCTGACAGAGTATATAGTGGTGCCGGCGAACAAATTGTTTATAATGATTTTGGAAGCTCTGTTGTTGTAACTAACCTTATTGAAGGCGTAACTTATTGGTTTAGAGTTTATGAATACAACAACTTTGGTGTATTTACAATATACACTACTACTACAGAAACAAATAATCCAGCAAATCCTGAAGATGGTGGTGGTGCTCTTCCAATTGAACTTATCTCGTTCAATGCAAGCTATAATGGACAATCTGTTGAATTAAACTGGGCAACAGCAACTGAAACTAACAATAATTATTTTACAATCCAAAGAGCAGAAGATGCTGAAACCTTCATTGATATAACAAACATACCTGGAGCAGGAACAAGTAATAGCCTCATTAATTATGTAGCACAGGATGAATTTCCAAACAATAATATCGAGTATTATAGACTAAAACAAACTGATTTCAATGGAAACTTTGATTATTCAGAAATAATTTCGGTAAACTGCAATGATGATAACGCATTCAAAATTGTTAATATTATTGACAATAATAATGGTTCATTATCAGTGATTTTCAATAGTAACTCTACACAAAACATAAACTATAGGCTTTTCAATACAAACGGACAACAAGTTATTTCTATGTCTGATTCAAATCTTAATAAAGGTATTAATGAGATTTCATTAAACACAAGCAATTTAAATCAGGGTATATATGTATTAAGCCTTCAAAATGAACAAACAGCAATAAGTAAAAATATTGTTATCCAATAAAAAACAAAGGGAACAGCCATGAATATATTAGAACAAAACACAGCAAAAGTTAAACAACCATTAAATATCCTATTGGTTGAGGATAATCCAATAAATGTAAAGTTAGCTATGATTAACTTGCAAAAACTTGGTCATAAGATTGATGTGGCAAACAATGGTCAAATTGCCGTTAATAAGTACAAAGAAAAAGTGTATGATTTAATACTTATGGATATTGAAATGCCTATAATGGATGGCATACAGGCAACAAAGCTAATTCGGGAAATTGAGAATCAAATTAATCCGGATTCAAAAGTCAGAATTATAGCAATGACAGCACATGATGCCGGACAGAGAAATGAATTTTTGGGAATGGGAATAGATAATTTTTATAGTAAGCCAATTAGGGCTAGTACTTTCACAGATATATTTACTTAAACTTAAACACTCAAATGAGCTTCGGCCTAACTGATATAATGTAATCCAAATATGCTTGCAACATTTGATAAACTAAGGAAAAAGAAATTCAGGTTGAGCATCGGAAGACAAATAACTTTTTAACCATATAATGCTTGCATTTGAGTAAGAGCTAAACTGATTTTCAAATCGGTTTAGCTTTTTGTTTGATATTTCATTATGTGGTAAATCATTTGTGTAATCGGTATTTAGTATTTAGTATTTAGTATTTAGTGTCTGCAAGAAAACCCAACCAATTTTAATTATATTCATCACTTCACTTCGACTCCGCTCAGCATAGGCATTTTGGAATAACAATAGTAGCTATTATAAAGGAGTAGAAAAGGCTGCGGACACCTGCGGTGTTCGCAGCCTTCTCTACAATACACACCAAAAGACTTGTCATTCCGAATGTAGCAGCCTGTCCCGAACTTGTTTCGGGAAAGACAAATGAGGAATCTAAAAATATATTTAACTACTTTTGCCATATTTTAAGATGAGTAAAAACAAAATATCACAAAATAAAGCTTCCGGCTTTCAAACAGGAAATGTACTGATAGTTTCTGTTTCACACTTTATTCATGATGTTTATTCTTCATTTCTTGCTCCTATCCTACCCTTATTAATTCAAAAGTTCGGTTTAAGCTATACACTTGCGGGTTTGCTTTCGATTTTCCAGCAAATTCCTTCATTAATAAATCCTTATATCGGAATTATTGCCGATAAAGTCAGCTTAAGATATTTAGTAATTCTTACACCTGCAATAACATCAATTGTAATGAGTTTGCTGGGTGTTGCAAATCATTATATAGTTCTCGCAATTCTTCTTTTTGTAATGGGAATAAGTAATGCCTTTTATCATGTACCTACTCCTGTTCTGATAAAAAAGCTCTCAGGAAATCGAATAGGAAAAGGCATGAGTTTTTATATGATTGGCGGAGAAGTTGCCAGAACAATTGGACCTTTAATTATTATGGGAGCTATATCCTTGTGGGGTTTAGAAGGAACCTACAAGCTAATTCCTTTTGGATTACTTGCATCACTGATATTGTTTTTTAGAATAAGGAAAATTGAAATTTCTGATGAAATTAAAAAAAGCAAACCGGATTTTGGAATTTTACAAACTCTGATAAACCATAAATCATTTTTTATTATCCTTGCATTAATGTTGTTTTCAAGAGCAATTTTAAAATCAGGATTGACTGCTTTTCTGCCAACATATTTTGTTGATTTTGAAAATGAATCAAAATGGATAGGCGCAGCCGCACTGTCAATTCTTCAGTTTGCAGGAATTTTAGGTGCATTTTTTTCGGGAACATTCTCTGACAGATTTGGCAGAACCCGAATACTGCTTATAATATTTATTGCTACCCCAATATTTTTAGCACTTTTTCTTTTAACAGATGGAATTCTAAAAATGCTGATGCTTTTACCACTCGGATTCTTCTCAATTGCAACAGGACCGGTTTTTTTGGCAATCGTTCAGGAAGTTAGTTCCGACAGACCGGCATTCTTAAATAGCCTTTTTATGACTATAAGCTTTATTGCAAGCTCTGTGGGTGTATTTCTTTTTAGTTTAATGAGTGATTTTATTGGGCTTGAGTATGCCTATACTATTGCAGCTTTTATTGCTTTAGGGGCAATTCCATTGACATTGAAGTTAAAGAAAATTATTAAATAGTTTGAGTTCGAACTTACGAACAAACGCCTAAGAAATGCCCAAATACAAACATACATTAAAAGAGATAACGGAATTTGGGCATTCAATGATAGATAGAGTGATTGTTTTATTTCAGCTTCTATTTCATTTTCTGTTTTCTTAATCCACATTTTAAATTTACAATCAATAGTTTCTCAATCCCATATTCACCTTAATTCCTTCAAGATATTTCCCAGCATTCTCCTTCTCCTTCTCATCCGGAGCCCAGGGAGCAAAATTTTTATCAACTTCTGCATTATAAGGCCCATCTTTCACTTCATATGCAACAGCACCTTCATCAAGAGAAATAATAGTATGCCATGTTCGGGGGGCTATTTCAGCACCAAAATTTCCTTTTGCAGGGTCTAAAATAATATGGTCGGTGATATTTCCTTCATTATCAAACTCAACAACAGCAATTCGTCCACGCAAAGAAAAAAAAGCTTCTACTTTATCAGGATTTTCGTGTTTATGTGGTTGGATGTAAGTGTCAGGCTCCATTGCATTTAACATCCGTTGGAGAGTATCCGAATCTTTCTTATGAAAATTAAAATTCATTCTCCTTCGCTCAGAAAGCTTTGCCTTCTCAGATGTGATGTTTATGAAGTCTTCGTTAATTTTGATCATTTAAAAGTGACTATTTTCAATTGTAAATTGTAAATTGACGATTGTCAATTTCTAACTATTATGTACTAATTTCTAATTACTAAGTACTAATTAAATCCCACTCGTATTCAAATTCCCCAAACTCACCGTAATTTTCCTTTTTATTTCATTTTCCTTATCCACACAAACTTCCATAGTTGCCTGAACATGCATATTATAAATATTGAGAGAAGTTTCCTTAGATTGAATCACACCAATTTTCAGTATGTCCGCATTAATAATACCGGTACACCGGGAAATATCATTATTAATAATAACATTCTTGCCATTTTGGATTAATGAAGAATCATAATCTTCAAAATCAGAGGTATTATGAATTTCGTCTAAGGTTATTAATTGCAGATTTTCAATTCCATCAACATTGAACAAAAACCAATCATAAGTCTTTTGAGCAATTAAACATCTATTCAAATGGTCTTTACTTAAAATTCTGGCATTGTTGATTATTGCTCTTCCATAGTAGTTGTTTTCAAAATGATATATACTATCGTAAGTTATAGCATATCTATTACTAATTCCTCCGATAATATTTCGCAACTTTGGATAAATGTGAGATGAGTTGTAAGAACGCTGAACCATATCGAAATTTAATGCAAACACCATTGAATGAATAGGATTATCAAAAATTATAAAACCACCGTCACCAATGCTTATAAATGAGTCATAAATTTTTTCTTTGGTATAATTCTGAAACAGATATTGATTAGAGTTTAAACAAAGGTCAATTGCTCTTTCAAATAGCAATTCAAAAAGAAATGGGATTAAGGTTTGTTCAAAATCTTTATAGGAACCATATTGATAAATATCTACTCCCAAAACTGACTTATGCGGAATATCTTTAATGCCAATATATTTTTCTAATCCCTTTCTTAAATCAGATGAATCTGGCATATCATCAACTTTCCCATAAAACGTCTCCAAATCGTATTTATCTAACAATCCTTGTATGTCTTTAAATTCTAAATGTTTGACTGATTTTTTCATTTGATACTTTTTAAATTGTGATGTTCAAAGATAAAAAAAATTAGTATAAAACATGCTTTTGTTTAAATAGCCTAAATAGAATTAAAAAAAGCTAATAAAGGGATATAATCCTTTATTAGCTTAACTACGAACTTAACTACTTATTTACTCAACAATCAACTTCTTTACGAAACTATTTCCGGTTTCAGAATTACTAAAATGAATAAAATAAATTCCTGAATTAAGGCCTTTTACATTGATTTTACTTTGATTTGTGTGAATATTTTCCCGGCTAATCTCACGACCATCAATACTTACAATACTAATTTGATATTCTTCACCACTAGTATTAATTACAAATTCGTCTTTTGCAGGATTGGGATAAATTTCAACATATTTGGATTCGTTAATTTCATTTACTGAAATAGGCCCGCAATGAGCTTTTGGATTACCGAAAATTGAATCTCCATTATAAACAGTTACAAAATCGTAAGCTGCAATCCAGTTTGCCGGATTATTATTATCAACAGAAGCATCACATAAAACAAGAGAAGCTCCACCACCATTAGGTTTAATAGGCCATGGGTTTGAATTGTCATAATCAACAACATCAATCACAGTTCCTATAGTATTCTTTATTTGAACATCTTCTCCATTATTATCTAATTCCCCACTATTCCATTTCATTGTCCCTGAAATAGAAAACGCAATATTAACCAAAGCATCATCCTTAGCAACCACCAAAAAATTTCCCGGAGCTAAAACTGTATTAGCAGGAAAAGTAAAATCAACTCCTTCAGTAATAACATAACCACCAATATTAGCATTGGTTGTTCCTTTATTATAAATTTCAAAATATTCCAATAAATCCGCCGTAGTTTGGTCATTATACATTATTTCTGTAATAACAATATCAGCTTGAGAATTATTAAAAATAAATGTGAAATATTGTGCAGCAGGCATTATATTATTATTTGCATCCATAATATTATTAACTGTAAGAGTATTTGAAGCACCATTAACTAAAGGGGTTGAAAGTGTTAAAGTAACATAATCATAATTAACATTTCTAACTGCTGAAATAATCGCCCCCAAACCTGTATAATTGGCTGTATTTTCTGCTGAAATATCCACTGCTTCACTAAATTCAACTTTTATTGAAGTTGGGCTTAGTGCATAAACATTGGTAACAATTGGAGGAATAGAGTCTATATATGTGTTAGTGTCATTAGCTGACAATAATACTTCACCCCAATGATGTTCATAAGCGTAAGTTGGGACACTCCATGAATATGCAAAAGAACTTGTGTAAAAGAGATTGCTAGTATTTGTTTCATATAAGTCGTATTGACTTTCAATAAAAGAACAAGTCCAATCCCATTTATCATAATAGCAGTATGTACCTGCACCATTTTCTTCATTTGAAATAAATCGTAATCTGTTTTTTGAAGATAAAGTATCAACATTTGCAGTCCACGAATATCCGGGAATAAAGCCAACAGTAACAATTACTTGCTCTCCTGCTGTTATACTTAAGGGAGATGGTGGTGCAACTTTAAAATAATTAAAACCACCAGGGGTTGTGTCATTTGCAGCAGCCACATTAAGAGGATATTTTATTGTGATTACACCGGCATCTGTACTATAAATTTTCCCAAGGTCATGGGGAACCGGTCTAAATGCTAAAGTATCTGTTTGAAAATTAGTATATATCCATGGAGCGGAACTATAAGCCCAGTAGCGATATCCAAAAGTTGATTGTCTAATTTGAATCAATAAAGTGTCAACAATAGAAGAAGCAGTATTACGACTATAAATACAATATACGCCAACTGAATCAACTGTATAAGGCATAGATTTATCAATACTTAAAATGGTACTACTCGGCAATGGTGTGTACCAGGATGATACAGGATCAATACATTCACCAATAGAATGAATCCATGGTCCTGAATATCCACTACTTCCATAATCAACCAGGATATTTGTATCCGGGAAAAGATTGTTAGCAGAAATATCTGCAATTCCACCTAATAGGTTATCAATTTCAAAAGCGGCATTATACCATCTTGATTTAATAGCTTTTGTATTTGTAGTTCGATTATGGAATCTTAATTTCTCTGCTTTGGCTTTCTTTTGCAATTCTGCCTGCGAAAACTCACTTACTTCTTTTTTTGAATTCACTTGCTGTACGCTATTAACTTGCTGTGCTGTTAATAATCCTATACAAGCAATAAATGCTAATGTTAAATAGGTTTTTTTCATGCAAATTGATTTAAATTTATATTAAATATTTAGACAAGTTATTACACCTTGATTTAACAAAGATAAAAAAAATTATATAGTTATTTTATGATAATAGTTTGTTTGATGAAATTTATTTTGCAGAGAGAAATAAGTTAATTGATGGAATTGAAGAATAGGAAGCCGGAAACCGATGTCAAATGTCAAATGTCAAATGTGAAGAACCTGACAAACCCGAAACCTGAAACCCATGCACTGAGCAAAGTCGAAGTGCGAAACACCTAAACCTTCAACTTCTTATATCTAATTCTTTTTGGTCCTTCGTTGCCAAGGCGTTTGATTTTATTTGCTTCGTATTCTGTGTAGCCGCCTTCAAAGAAAACAACTTGTGAATCGCCTTCAAAAGCAAGAATATGAGTTGCAATTCTATCTAAAAACCATCTGTCGTGGGAAATAACAACAGCACATCCGGCAAAATTATCAAGACCATCTTCTAAAGCTCTGAGAGTGTTTACATCAATATCGTTTGTAGGTTCATCCAGTAAAAGAACATTGGCTTCCTGTTTTAATGTCATTGCAAGATGCATGCGGTTTCGTTCACCACCGGAAAGTACTTTTGCTTTTTTGCTTTGATCGGTTCCGCTAAAATTAAATCGTGATACATAAGCCCGTGAATTCATAGTTCTTGTGCTAAGTTGAATTAAATCATGACCACCGGTAATCACTTCCCAAACATTTTTTTCAGGGTCAATATCAATATGAGTTTGGTCAACATAGCCAATTTTTACAGTTTCTCCCACCTTAAACTCACCGCTATCAGCCTTTTCCATTTCCATTATCATACGAAACAAAGTTGTTTTTCCGGCACCATTCGGACCAATAACTCCGACAATTCCTGCTGGAGGAAGTGAAAAACTTAAATTTTCGAATAAAAGTTTATCTCCAAATGCCTTTGAAATATCTTTTGCTTCAATTACAATATTTCCTAATCTTGGACCATTCGGAATAAATATTTCAAGTTTTTCTTCTTTTTGTTTTTCTTCCTGGTCCATAAGTCTATCGTATGCAGATAACCTCGCTTTTGACTTGGCATGACGAGCTTTTGGCGACATTCTTACCCATTCAAGCTCTCTTTCCAATGTCTTTCTGCGTTTGCTTTCTGTTTTCTCTTCCATTGCCAAACGATTCGACTTTTGCTCAAGCCATGAAGAATAGTTTCCTTTCCATGGAATGCCTTCTCCCCTGTCGAGTTCTAATATCCAGCCGGCAACATTATCAAGAAAATACCTGTCGTGAGTAACGGCAATTACAGTTCCTTTATATTGTTTTAAATGCTGCTCAAGCCAAAAAACCGATTCAGCATCCAAATGGTTAGTCGGCTCATCTAAAAGTAAAATCTCCGGCTCTGACAATAATAAACGACACAAAGCAACTCTCCTTCTTTCTCCACCGGAAAGGTTTAAAATCGGAGTATCGCCTTCAGGGCAACGCAAAGCATCCATGGCTCTTTCGAGTTTTGAATCCAGTTCCCATGCATCTTTTTGTTCGATAAGTTCAGTAAGTTTTCCTTGTTTTTCAATAAGCTTTTCCATTTCGTCATCACTCATTGGTTCAGCAAATTTATTATTCACATCTTCATATTCCTGAAGTATATCAACAATTTCCTGAACTCCTTCTTTAACAATTTCAATAACGGTTTTGCTATTATCCAAATCCGGTTCCTGCTCTAAAATTCCAACATTATAACCCGGAGAGAAAACAACTTCTCCTTCAAATGATTTTTCTTTTCCTGCAATTATCGATAGCAAAGTTGATTTTCCTGAACCATTTAGCCCGATAACACCAATCTTAGCACCGTAATAAAAGGAAAGGTAAATATCTTTTAATACCTTTTTATTAACAGGAAATGTCTTGCTGACATTAACCATAGAAAAAATTATCTTTTTATCGTCACTCATTTTTTTTGCGTTTTAATTATTGAGCAAAAATATAAAAAACAAAGCGGATTTATTAACATTTAATGTTAATTCATTTTTCTTAAATCATAAAAAATCCTAATAGATTTTATTATATTGCAAACTATTAATTACTAAATAAGTCTATCATGAAAAAACAAAAATTTCAATTTAGATTTTACCATATCTTATTAATATTCGCCTTAATTTTCCTATCATCCTGTGCCAATAAAGAAGTTGTTGATTCTTGTTTAACCGGACACACTTATGGTTTTTGGGGTGGTTTGTGGCACGGCATTATAGCACCAATCGATTTAATTGCAATGCTTTTTAAAGACAATGTTTCAGTTTATGCTGAAAATAATAATGGATTCCTGTATGCATTTGGATTTGTGATTGGAAGTGTCGGATGGGGCTTTCTGGGCGGAAAAGGTGTGAGTAAAAAAAGAAATAGATAATGTATAAATTTTAGATTATAAGTATTGAAGAAGATTAAGTAAATTCTAAGCACTAATATCTAAAATCTAAAAATTGTAATTTGTTTAGTATTTAGGTATTAGGATATAGTGCTATAAACAAATAAATAATTCGTTAAATGTCGGATCAAGCACAAAATATTGACTTAAGCAATTTATTTTTAAGCATTCTAGGCTTAAAAAAGAAAGAGCCGGATTTGAGTTATTTAACTGAATTACTCTTAGCTCATTATGCCAGAATTCCATTTGAAAATATTTCTAAGCTTTTTTTTATAAAAATAAATAATCATAAGCATTTGCCGGATTTACGCCAATATTTGTTTGGTATTTCAAATTATAATTTTGGTGGGACTTGCTATTCAAATAATTATTACTTCTATCAATTGTTAAAATATTTAGGTTTTAAGGTTAAGCTTTGTGCTGCTGAAATTGCACAACCAAATTCTCATATGGCAATAATTGCCAATATTAACGATTCCGATTTTTTAATTGATGTTGGTTATGGCGTTCCTCTACTCTACCCTATTTCACTTGACTTAGATGAAGATTTCACTTTAAGATTTGGTCATGACAAATATGTTATCAAACCTAGAAATGAAAACTTATATACAAAGCTTGAATTAATACGTGATGGAAAATTGATTCATGGATATTTACTAAATCCTGAAAAGAGACAAATTAAAGATTTTGATAATGTTATAAATTCATCCTTTTGTGAAGATTCCATTTTTTTGAATTCTTTGATAGTATCAAAATATATTTCAGGGAAGTTTATAATGATTAATAATTTTGAATTAATAGAATCAGACCCAAGAGCATCA
>JAIPBB010000090.1 GCA_021739805.1 Saprospiraceae bacterium
TCTGTCCGGTTCCTAAATGCCATGCACATCCACTTAAATAGTTTGTTGTATCTATCCATTTGCAATTAATTTTCAAATAATGATAACCACCCCCAAGATATTCAGGCCAAACCATATTAACTTCAGGTGGATTAACAAACATGAAAGATTTATTTTTTGCTTCAGTCCATCCAAAAGTAAAAGATATTTTACTATAACTGCCTTCAGGAATTACGTCGAACACATCCCACTCAAGTGTTGAAGGAATATCAACATCAACATATTTATAGTCAGTCCACTCATCCAAAACAAGTGATGTTCCATCTGAATTGTGGAGAGTAACATCTGTAATAAAATATTGAATATCGTTAACCTGGTAATGATTTCCAGCTTTGTTTATATACATTGTTGTGTCGTATGTGATGGGTTGATTGTCAATAAGATGATTGAATTTAAAAACAATCTTACCATTTTTCACTGATTCTTCTTTTGTCTTACAATGGAAAAATGATAAAGTAATGAATGCCAAAACTATAATAGAAATAATGTTTCTTTTTAGGTTCATATTAGTAAGTTTTTTGTGTGTGAATTAATAGTTATTAATGTATTAACAATTTTATAGACACAAAAATAATTATAAAAGTTGCCTAAAAGATAATTATTTATCAGAATTGGTATTAAAGCTGAAAATAATCCTTTATTTTTTATTTAAACAACTAAATTGTCTTTGCAAGAAAACTCCAAAAATCAAAAAACAAATAACAAATAAATTCCAAAAATAAAAAATGATTCAAAATATTAGTATTTATAAAATATTTATCAGCAATTTAACAATTTAAGCTGTTGGAATAGTTTACTTCGTTTCACATTCCACAGGTAAATAATTCAACAAATCATCTCAATATTTTTTTACTTTTGCACAAAATTTACATAGATGAAAATACATTATATCACATCCGAAAAAATCACATTCGAAAAGATAGCTCAAATCTTAAACGTTGATATGAATTTAGCTTTATCTGAAGAAGCAGAAGCTAAAATCATAAAGTGTCGGGAGTATCTTGATAATAAAATGAAAACTCAGGATAAGCCTATTTATGGAATCAATACCGGATTTGGTTCACTCTGTGATGTAACAATAAAAAATGAAGATTTAAGTAAGCTACAGGAAAACCTTGTAAAATCGCATGCTTGCGGAGTTGGAGAGCTAGTTCCAAAGGAAATAATAAAATTAATGCTATTTCTAAAAATCCAATCTCTTTCTTATGGTCATTCGGGAGTTCAATTGGCAACTGTTAACAGGCTTATCGATTTCTTTAATCATAATGTTTTACCTGTTATTTATCAGCAAGGTTCATTAGGTGCTTCAGGCGATTTATCGCCATTGGCACATATGAGCCTTCCATTATTAGGTTTGGGAGAAGTGTATTTTAAAGGTGAAAAAGTTAGTGCCGCTTATGTACATCAATTTTTCCAATGGAAACCAATAACACTTCAGTCGAAAGAAGGTTTGGCTCTTTTAAATGGAACTCAATTTATGAGTGCATTTGGTGTTTATTGCTGTTTAAGAGTTTTCAAACTATCGAAACTTGCTGACGTTATCGGGGCAATTTCACTTGATGCTTTTGACGGAAGAATTGAGCCATTTCATGAATTAATTCAAATGGTTCGACCACATAAAGGTCAAATTAAAACTGCAAAACGCATAAATAATTTACTTGAAGGAAGCGAAATTATAAATCGTGAGAAAGTTCATGTGCAAGACCCCTACTCTTTTCGTTGTATTCCACAAGTGCATGGAGCTTCAAAGGATTCGATAAATTATGTGGCTTATGTTTTTGCTAATGAAATAAATTCTGTAACAGATAATCCAACAATTTTCCCTGATGAAGATTTAATCATTTCAGCTGGAAACTTTCATGGGCAACCATTGGCTTTAGCATTAGATAATCTTGGAATTGCAATGGCAGAATTAGGTAATATCTCTGAAAGAAGAACTTATCAATTGTTAACCGGAAAAAGAGAATTACCTTCTTTCTTAGTGGCAAATCCTGGTATTAATTCTGGTTTTATGATTCCACAATATACAGCAGCTTCAATTGTTAGTCAAAATAAACAATTAGCAACTCCAGCAAGTGTTGATTCTATTGAATCATCGCAAGGACAAGAAGACCATGTAAGTATGGGAGCAAATGCAGCAACAAAAGCATATAGAATTCTTATTAACCTTGAAAAGATTTTAGCTATTGAACTTTATAATGCAGCACAAGCACTAGAATTTAGAAAACCATTAAAATCATCTCCTTTTATTGAGAAATTCGTTGGTCAATACAGAAAATATGTTGAGTTTGTTGAAGATGACAAAATCATGTACACCGACATTAATAATTCAGTTGAATTTCTTAGAGACATTTTCCTAAACATCCCTGATGAAGGAGTTTTTAAGTATGCGTTTAAAACGGATTTGATTTCTTTGAAATTGTAAACTGAAATCCGAAACCCGAAACCCCTGATTGAGCGGAGTCGAAGTGTGAAACTACCTTAGCCTATCCGCTGATTTTACCATAGCTTCATCCTTACGAATTTTACGACTTGAAATTATTATCAGCAAAATATTTAATAAAGGCAGAAAGGCACCAATTTTATAATTTGGACTTTTCATCACTTCATCCATGGCTTCAATTTTTGCAAAAACCAACCAATAAAGCATAGCAAGAAAGCCTAAAGCTAAAAGCATATCAATCATTAACAAACTAACTTGTCGCTTACGATTTTTAAACATAAAAATTATTACTGCTGTAAAAACCATAATTATGGTATTCAAAATCGCCAGGTAAATAGTATTTGGAGTATTAATCTGAGCAATATCTCCACCGTAAAGATTAATTGTCAATAGACCCAAATCCATTGTATTATACTGAACAATAGGTATAAAAAATAATACCAGACAAGAAATAACTATTAATGCGAGATAAATTGATTGTGCTCTTTGTAACATACTTATAAGTTTTTATTAAAATTACAAATTCAAATTCAGTTAAATAATGTTTTCTTCACAAAAGTAATCATCATATTGAATTCTACAATAATTGAAACTAAAATTTTGTTTTTTTTATTATTTTTTGCTATTCATGTATTTTATTTTATATATTTGCAATGTAATTCCCGAATACGTTTTCATTTCAATTTAAAAATCAATAAATTACATAGATTATAATTTATTTATAATTCATAAAAAATAAAACAAATCATATCTATATTATAACACAAAATATTAATAAAATCAAATCATTAAATGTACGACATCATTGAACTAAACAGTAAGTTAGTTCCTGAACTCAAGCAAATTGCTAAGGAGCTTAATATTCCTAAATATGAGAAACTTCTAAAACAAGATCTCATTTATCAAATCCTGGATCATCAGGCATTGAATCCTTCCAAAGAAACTCTGGCAGAAGAAAAAAAATCCATTAATAAGCTAAGGCCCCGGCGACAAAGAACCAAACCGGAGCCGGTAAACAGGACTTTTAAACCAAGAAAAGAAGTTATATCTTCTGAGCAATCTGAACCAAAGTTAGAAAAAGAAGAGATTGCTCCATTAAAGTTAAAACCTCAACCAAATAAAGTTGATAGGTCAAGAAAAACTGAGGAAGTTCCTGAAAAAGAAGCAAAAACCGATACGGATTCTGATATTAAAACTGAAAACAAAGAAAGTTTAAGCCTAACACCTAAACTTGATGAAAGAAGACAAAAAATCGTTGCACCAAGACCGCTTATTAGAAAAACTCCGATAAATGTTGAAGATTCAGCTATAAAGGATGATGACGCAAACCAGAACAAAATTAATCCAAGAACCAATAGAGATTTATATAAAAATAAAGATAAATCAAAAGATGGGGAAAACAATACACATGAACCATACCGTCAGAAAAAAGACAGAAGCAATGAATTTGCTTTTGAATATGATGGTATTGCTTCAAGCGAAGGTGTTTTAGAAATTATGCCAGATGGCTATGGCTTCCTAAGGTCATCCGATTATAATTATCTTAATTCACCTGATGATATTTATGTTTCTCAATCTCAAATTAAACTTTTTGGTCTAAAAACAGGTGATACTGTTAAAGGAAGTATTCGTCCTCCTAAAGAAGGTGAAAAATATTTTCCTCTTATTAAAGTTGAAATGATTAATGGTCGTAATCCTAATGAAGTACGCGACAGAATACCTTTTGACTTTTTAACACCATTATTCCCTGAGAAAAAATTCAATTTAACCGGACATGCTCAAGAAAATATTTCAACCCGTGTAATTGATTTATTTACTCCTATTGGAAAAGGTCAAAGAGGATTAATTGTAGCTCAACCAAAAACCGGTAAAACCGTACTTTTAAAAGATATTGCAAATGCAATAGCAGCAAATCATCCTGAAGCATATTTGATTATACTACTTATTGACGAACGTCCTGAAGAGGTTACAGATATGGCCAGAAGCGTTAATGCCGAAGTTATTTCTTCTACTTTCGATGAACCTGCTGAACGACATGTGAAAATTGCTAATCTTGTTTTGGAAAAAGCTAAAAGACTTACAGAATGTGGACATGATGTTGTGATTCTTCTTGACTCAATTACACGTTTGGCAAGAGCTTATAATACTGTTTCTCCTGCTTCAGGAAAAGTTCTTTCCGGTGGTGTTGAAGCAAATGCCTTGCATAAACCAAAACGATTCTTTGGTGCTGCAAGACAAATTGAAGACGGCGGTTCATTAACAATTATTTCAACTGCTCTTATTGATACAGGTTCAAAAATGGATGAAGTAATTTTTGAAGAATTTAAAGGCACTGGTAATATGGAGCTGCAACTCGATAGAAAGCTTTCAAATAAAAGGATTTATCCTGCTATTGATTTAGTTGCTTCAAGCACACGTAGAGAAGATTTATTACTTGATAAAGAGACTCTTCAAAGGATTTGGATTCTAAGAAATCACCTTGCAGATATGACCCCAATCGAAGCTATGGAATTCCTAAAAGACAAAATGAAATACACCCAATCGAATGAAGAATTCCTGATTTCGATGAAAGGATAATTTTAGATAATTCAAATTACTAATTAAGCTTTCCTTTTTTAGGGAGGCTTTTTTTGTGCCTGTTAAATTGTTAAATTGTTAGATTGTTCGATTGTTCGATTGTTTACCCTGTGGAATGTGAAACGAAGTGAACTATTCCTACAGGGTTAAATTGTTGAAAATACTTATATTTCCTTATAATCCTTATATGGTTCAATTGTTTCATTATTGTGTCATTTCAGCATTATCACATTACCGCATTATCGCATTCCATCATTTCATCATTTCATCATTACATCATTAATCACAACAATAAAACTAACATCCTACTGTTAGAAACTTTAGCAATAACAAAGCTTTTAGATGGTTTTATTATATATTTTTAGCTTGGAAAATTAATGACAATTAAATCAATGAAAAGAAAAATCATACTACTACCTATTATAATTTTAACAATCTTTGGATATGCTTTTTTCACAAATCCATCAGAAGAAGAACCCGAAAAAAAGGCCGAAAATAGTATAATCGATTTAAAAGGATTTGCCTGGGTTGACTCTGTTTTCAAATCACTCACTCCCGAACAACGAATTGCTCAATTAATAATGATAAGAGCTCATTCAGATAAAACTAAAGCTTACCATGATGCGGTTGGTAGAATAATAAAAGATTATAATGTTGGAGGAATTTGTTTTTTTCAGGGTGGTCCAATTCGTCAGATTAATCTCACAAACGAATACCAACAACTTGCTAAAACTCCTTTGATGGTTGCAATAGACGGAGAATGGGGTGTTGCCATGCGACTCGACAGTGTTGAGGACTTCCCTCGACAAATGACTTTGGGAGCAATCACTGATGACAAATTGATTTATGAAATGGGGAAAGAAGTTGCAACGCAATGCATTAGGCTTGGAATAAACATAAATTTCGCACCAGTTGTTGACGTAAATAACAATCCTATGAATCCTGTTATAAACAGCCGATCATTTGGAGAAGACCAGAAAAATGTTGCCAACAAAGGAATTGCTTATATGCAGGGAATGCAAAGCAAAAATGTTTTAGCATGTGCAAAGCATTTTCCCGGACACGGTGACACAGATTCAGATTCACATCTTACACTTCCGATAATAAACAAGCCCAAAGAAATTATCGATTCCGTTCATATTTATCCTTTTAAAAAGCTTATTGAAAAAGGGCTTGGTAGTATTATGGTTGCTCATTTATATGTTCCTGCTTATGATGACACAAAAAACACTGCAACTACCTTATCTAAAAAAATCATTACTGACTTACTCGTTGACGAATTAAACTTTAAAGGTTTAATTATTACTGATGCACTGGGAATGCAAGGAGTAGCTAAATTTAACAAACCGGGTGAGATCGAAGTTAAAGCAATTGTTGCCGGTAATGATATTTTACTTCTCCCCACAAGTGTCCCAACAGCAATTTCAGAAGTTAAAAAAGCAATTGGTCTTGGAGTTATATCCCAAAAAACAATTGACAACAAATGCAAAAAAGTTCTTGCTTATAAATATTGGCTTGGACTATCTAATCTAAAAAAACTAGAAACTGAAAATATTTACACTGACCTTAACTCCACAAAGACAAGATTAACAATTAATTCTCTTTACGAATCATCAATTACACTTGTAAAAAACAATAATGATATTATCCCTTTAAAAAACTTAGACACTTTAAAAATTGCATCTGTATCAATTGGTTACGAAGGGAAGATGGAGTTTCAGACTATGCTTTCCAACTATTCTGACATTGCTCATTTTCAATTGCCACAACAATCAAATTTCGCACAGATAAAATCCCTGATTGATAAACTTAAGCCTTATAACCTGGTTATTGTTGGCATTCACAATACTCATAGTTATCCATCATCAAATTTTGGGATAAGACAATCCAGCATCGATTTTGTTAAAATGCTTCAAAAGGATAAGAAAATAATTTTAGATATTTTTGCCAGTCCCTACGCTCTAAGTCGTTTTACTGACACAAAAAATATAGAAGCTATTTTAATTTCATACCAGGATAATAAGTTTGCTGAACAAGCATCGGCACAACTAATTTTTGGAGGAATAGCTGCTAAAGGGCAACTACCAGTTACCGGTTCCAATATTTTTAAGCTTGGAAAAGGATTAGAAACTTCACAAAACAGGCTTCATTTTGCTGAACCTGAAAATGTTTCAATTAATTCCATAGATTTGAAAGCAATTGATTCAATTGCAAATCATGGAATTACAGAAAAAGCTTATCCGGGTTGTCAGGTTCTGATTGCCAAAAATGGAAACATCATTTTCAATAAATCATACGGCTACCACACTTACGACAGCCTTTCACCTGTTTTAAATTCTGACCTATATGACCTTGCCTCACTGACAAAAATTGCTGCAACTACCCTGGCAATCATGAAACTCTCTGATGAGAAAAAAATTGATATTGACAAAAGGCTGGGTGATTATCTCCCCTGTCTTGATGGAACAAATAAGGAAAAAATTATAATCAGGGATCTGATGGCTCATCAGGCAAAACTTTATCCATGGATACCTTTTTATCGCCTCACCATTAATGAAAACAACAAACTTGACTCACTTCTTTATTGCGAAACAGTTTCACCCGAATATTCTGTAATGGTCGATGATAAAATGTTTATAAAATGCACTTATAAAGATTCAATACTTCAAAAAATAATTGAGTCAGATTTATTACCAAATAATAAATACAAATACAGTGATATCGGCTTCTATCTTTTAAAAGAAATCATTGAAAAACAAAGCGGAACCAGCCTTGACAAATATGTTTATGAAAATTTTTATAAACCTTTGGGACTTTATAAAACTTGCTTTAATCCACTTAAAACCCATTCTTTAAACGAGATTGTTCCTACTGAATTAGATACTTATTTCAGAAACAGAATAATTCATGGTTATGTTCATGACCCGGGAGCTGCAATGATGGGTGGAGTTGAAGGACATGCCGGACTGTTTTCAAATGCAGCAGATTTTGCTGTAATCATGCAAATGCTCTTGCAAGGTGGCGAATATGGCGGGAAAAGATATATTAAGGAATCGACAGTTAAAGAATTTACAAAACGACAATTTCCATTAAATAAAAACCGCCGTGGAATTGGCTTTGACAAACCATTGCCAAACAATGAAAAAGGCGTACCTGCCTGCATCGAAGTTTCAGATAATAGTTTTGGGCATTCCGGTTTCACAGGCACTTACGCCTGGGCTGACCCCGATTGCAATCTTGTTTATATCTTCCTTTCAAATAGAACTTATCCCTCGGCTGAAGTTAATACTTTGCTGAAATTAAATATTAGAACCGAAATTCATAAAGTTGTTTATAAGGCGATTGAGAAGGGGAAGTGATGATTGCTCAATTGTTTACCCTGTGGAATGTGAAAGGAAGTGAACTATTCCAACAGGGTTCGATTGTACGCTTGTTAAGCCCCTTGTGATTATTAGAAAGTGAAAAACCTATCGATGAATTATAGATTGAAAGTAAAATAAAAAAATCGAATATGAAATTATTACCATCTCACAATACACCAAAATCAAAAAAAAATTGTAGCCTATTAGTTTGATTTACTGAACTTATGATATAAAGGTTTAAATATTGAATATTTTCTGCTATCATAATGCAATAACTTGTTACTTTTAAATTTGAATTCAATTTATTAAAAATATCTAAAATTAAGAAAAGTATAAAACTATAATTTCATTCTTATGAATTTTTAATAAAATAATCATAATTTGGAATAAGATTATCAAATTGACATTTGAATATTTTAATGAAATTAATGGAGTCATATTTTATTAAATAATAGTATGGAAGTTCTTCTTTAAACATGAAGTTTTTATATTGAAATTTATTATCAATTATTATATTTAAAGTATTGTGAATTTTATAATTGTTCATAATGCTACTGGCAATAGATGGATCAGAGCCAATAAATAAATAATAAATTTTATTTTGTTTATAAATACCTTCATTTTTCAAATAACTTTTCATTAAATAATCCAAACAAGTCGAACATGTTTCATCAGTGTAAATCGTAATTATTTTTGAATTTTTTGGCAATTTTAATAAATTCATATAATCAATCATCCTTGAATTAAAATCTTTTTTGCTTATTATATCATTTTTTTTTAATGAATTATTAATTGTTTTTTTTGATAAAAATTGCGTTTCAATTTTTTGTAGATCTATTTCTTCATAGTTTCCTAATTGGACAAAGTAATTTTTGTGATTTGATTTATTATACCTACATACGCTATCATGATATATAGAGATATTTCCATAAATTGAATCTGAAAAACTATAGCCTAAAATATTTAAATTAGTATCAAGAATTTGAACAATCGTGAATCTTTTAATATCTTTGTATTCTGACACTTCCACAGTCCTTAGGTAAAGATTATTAGATTTGCAATATATTGGAGGGTGGAAATTACTTGCAATATTTATTTCTTCCAAATCTATAGAATTATAAACTCCTATATTGTCGAAGTGACAAGGTGGAAAGTGTTTTTCCATAACCATCTTATCGTCCTTATAATTATACTCATAAATACTAGATGAATAGGGGAATGAATAATAAATATTTCCTCTGTGGTTTTGGTGGAAACTAATGTAATTAGTGTAAACATTTTTTAAATAATTTTTGCCAATATCATTCTTGGGAAACCTAAAGCTCACCATTTTATATTTTTTTGTCTTTAAATTATATTTACAAAGAAATTGTGGATGAAAATTTGAATATAAGCTATCCGAAGTTAAAGGAAAATAAACAGAAAATGGAATCAATAAATCTTGATTGAAAATTCTATTTTCATTTATTATCCCAGGACTTTGGAAAATCATTGGATTCAACTGACCTTTATAAATGTTTGGGACAGAATCTAGATCATATGTATTAATTATTGTACCCTCTGAATTGATTAGAATAAAATCAAAATTCTCCTTCAAATTATTTTCATTTGATGTTTTGAAAATAAACTCTCTATTAAAAAATAAAAATATAGAATCTAAATTATGGAAATATAGATGCTCAATTGGGTAAAGAGGAATGTTACTTAAAGGTATTTTTTTTATATTCTTAAGTGTGGAATTAAATACTAAGATTGTGTCATTATTACTATTTAGTGCAACTTCATAAAGGTAATTATCTAATTCAATAGAATTATAGTGACTTGCCATTATTGATAATGAATAAGCTTTCCTGAACTCAAGTGCTGATGTTTTACTGAAATTTTCACTAATATTTACTATACTAACCACTTTAAAAGTGTTTCTATTATTACAACTATTAAAGAAAGGAAATAGAACTATCAGAAAAATGATAAATTTTGGTCGAATTTTATTCATACCGCTATATATTGTTATTATATAATAAAATACTACCTAATATGTTGTAATAATAGACTGTTTGTACATTTAGGTAGTATTTAAACTAAATTAATTTGTTAAGTATAGTCCACAATTTATTTTGGAGTTCGGTCCTTCTATTTTAAAGAAATTTCCACAATTTGTACCCGCTGAAGGGCAAACTATTCCGATTTTTATATCATCTTGATAAACAAATTCTCCCTTCTTATTTGGAGGTTCTTTAAAGTAAGTAGCATCTGGTTCAAATTGCATTCCCGATTCTGGATCAAAAAAACCAGTCCAATCTTCTTCGTAAATCCATGAACCTCCAGATTCTTCTTCTATATTCATATTACAAGCTGATTGTAAAACTTGTTTATTATGTTTAGAAATAGGTTCAATGTTAATGAATGCAAATTGCATAAAAATGATTAATCCAAGAAAAATAAAAAATATTTTTTTCATAATATTGCTTTTAAATTTTTTAATAAAACAATTGCTAATTAATTTTTAATAAATATGGTATATTTGGAATTCTTAGATGTTTTATGCACTACCCTCCCTCTTTAATTTGCATTATGGAATATAAATCATAGAAAAATTGCATAATCAATATACAGTTCGCAAGACTGTATATGTTTTTGTAATTTTATTTTTTTATAAATTTTTCAGTTTTAGGTATTAATGAATTAATATTACAACTATCTAGTACCAGCGAGTCCTTTGAATTAAATTTAATAAGATAATAGTAGCTTAATTCATTATCTTTTAAAAAGTTTCTATAATGAAGATTAGAGTCATTAATAATATTATTTGCATCTGTTACTTTATAATTTTGAATTAAGAAATTGGCATTTGATGGTTCTGACCCCATTATCAACATAAATATTTTATTTTCACTTAAATATTCATTTTCATTCTTGAATTTATTAAAAAGATAAGAAGAAGAAGTTGAGCATATTACATCCGTATTAAGTGAAATTATTTTGGAGCTATCTGGAATTCCTAAAATATTAAGATAATTAGAAAATCGCGATTTAATATTC
This sequence comes from Saprospiraceae bacterium, assembly GCA_021739805.1. Next base: position 11,464 of record JAIPBB010000090.1, read on the forward strand.
TTTGTTTCATTTACTACAATATCTTTTTCTTTAAAAGTTTCCATTTTATATCTGTAAAGAAATTCTAACTCTATATCATTAATATTCATTAATGCTTTATTTCCAAAACTAACATAGTAACTTAAACGATCTTCCTTATTATACCGGCAAATACTGTCACCGAAAACATAAATACTATTGTTATGAGTGTCAGGGAATACATATCCTAGTAAATTCAAATTCGTATCTAAAACCTGAACAACTGAGAACCTATCAAAGTTTTTATATCCTTTAACTTCAATACTTCTTAAGTAGATGTTATATGCTTTACTATAAATTGGTGGATTAAACTTACTTGTGGTATTGTTCAAATTTTCATCAGTATTTTCCTTTATTTCTTGATTATCAAAGGGACATGTTTGGAACTCTATCTTATTTACAACTTTGTTTAACTTTACATCAAATTCATATATTGTAGGAGAGTAAGGGAATGAATAAAAAATATTTGATCTATTATTAGTCTGAAAATTCATGTAATTTGTTTGAACTCCTTTCGAATATACTTTTCCAATATCTTGCGATGGAAATTTAATGTTTAACATTTTTAGGCTTTTATTCTTAAGATTATACTTACACAAGAGCTTCGGAGAATAATTTATAAATGAACTATCTGAAGTTGTTGGTAGATAAATAGAAAATGAAATAAGCAAATCTCCATTAATAATTTGTGTTTCTTTAATTACCTTAGGTGTTTGGAAAATCATTGGACTATTTTGTCCTTTATAAATATGTGGAACAGAATCAAGATTATAAGAATTAATAACATTTCCATTTGAATCAATCAGAATGAAATCAAACTTATTGTCTTTTGATGTTTTATTTTGATTATTGAATATGAATTCTCTATTGAAAAATAAGAAAATTGAATCTGTATTATGAAAGTATAAATGCTCAATCGGAATCTTAGGTATTTTATTGAGTGAAATTTTTTTAAGTGAATTAGTAGATGTATTAAAAACTAAAATTTCATCATTCAAGTTATTAAGAGCAACTTCATATAAATAATTTTGAATTATTATTGAATTGTAATGGCTAGCCATTATCGACAATGAATTATTTTTTCTAAATGATGATGCAATGACTTTTGTTTTATTAACATTGTTGTTTGTAATTGAATATACAATAAGTGGATTACCTTCATCTCTAACATCACTAATCCAACTTAATAAAGAAACGGTTAATAATAATGTAATGAGTAATATGTATTTGTTCATAGTATATAAATTTTGATCATACAAACTATTTCAGAATGGTATTATAAATCCAATTAAGCCTCAGATTAATATGTTAAGTCTAACTCTCTTCTCCACATTAATCCGAGACATATTTATTTATTGAATTCTTTTAATTTAACATGTTGTATTTGATTTTTATAGAACTAAAATAATAAAAATGTTAATATTATCATGAAAAAGGAGAACTAAACATCCCAATTAATATACCATCCAACATATGTTATTCCAAATTCACAAACATGATACAATTTACCGCAGCAATTACCTTCCATTGGGCAAACTATTCCTATAGGGTTATCTTCATCATCATAAACTACTTCTCCCCAAAATTTTGGGTCAGTTTTCAGATATATTTGATCAGGATCATAAGTCTCTCCATTTTGTGGGTCTAACCATCCAACCCAGTCTTCTTCCCAAATCCAATAACCACCACTTTCTCTTGCTGCTGAATAAGCAATGGATGATGAGTCACTTGTCTTTTTTTCTTTCACTTGCTCTTTTTGGCAAGAAATCATAACAGTAATTAAAATTCCTATTATGGCTATTTTAAATAAATTTTTCATTTTATATTTTGTTGATTAAATGATAGAATTAAATTCTAATAACTTTTGAAATTCTCTTATTAACAATAAAAATTATTTATATGGTTTTAAACTATGCCATTAAAATTTAAGTTAATTATAGATTAAGAATCAATTTAAATAGAATTTCGGGAGGCAAACCCATTTCATTATTTCATCCTAAATATTGGAATGTAATATTTATCTAATTAATAAAATTACATACAAATATAATAATCTCATACTAAAATTAAAATGATAAATGTTAGTTTTTGTTATTTATTCTATATTTAATTCAAATAATCGATAATATACATTTAATCTATAATATACATTAGTTTACATCTTACTTCTTTTTATTATTTAGAATTAAAAAAAAAGTTCATGCCAAATAATAGTATTAAATCATAATAATAGTATTAAATCATACATCATTTCTCCCAGCCTTTATTAAAAAATATCCAATAGTTCCAATTTTTCAATATATTTGCTGATAGCTTAAATCTTAAAAATGCTCAACAATAAAAAAATAGTAGTTGTAATGCCTGCATACAATGCAGAAAAAACTCTGGAAGACACTTATAATGAGATTCCTTTTGATATTGTTGATGAAGTTGTGGTTGTGGATGATGCCAGTTCGGATAATACTGTTGTTGTGGCAAAACGGCTTGGAATAACACATATTATCACACATGAAGAAAATAAAGGTTATGGTGGAAATCAAAAAAGTTGTTATGATATGGCTCTAAAACTTGGTGCTGATATTGTGATTATGCTTCACCCCGATTATCAATATACTCCAAAGCTAATTCCGGCAATTGCAAATATTATTGCAAACGATTTATTTCCTGTTGTGCTTGGTTCAAGAATTTTAGGTAAAGGAGCTTTGAATGGTGGAATGCCGATTTACAAATATTTCTTTAACCGGATTTTGACTTTTTCGCAGAACTTAATAATAAATCAAAAACTATCTGAATATCACACAGGTTACAGAGCTTTTTCTAAAGAAGTCCTTGAGACAATAAATTATAAAGAAAACTCTGATGATTTTGTTTTTGATAATCAAATGCTGGCACAAATTTTCTTTGCAGGTTTCGAAATTGGGGAGGTAACTTGTCCAACAAAATATTTTGACGAAGGCTCATCAATCAATTTTAGAAGAAGCATGAAATATGGTTTTGGAGTTATTTTGACATCCATTCAATATCGTTTGCAAAAGTGGGGATTGGGGAGGTTTAAGATATTCAGTAATCAGTAATCAGACTGCCATCTTTTTCAAAAGCACTAAAAAATATAAATTTATTGCAAAGAAAGCTCAAAAAAAAAATAAAAAAAAGTTTAGGCAACAGAGTTGTTAATTGAAAATTCTAATGCAGCAGGAATAGATGTTACAAGTACAGAATATCAGGTAAAAACTGAATGATGCACGAAGTGCAAAATGACTACCGATTTCATTTTTCAGTCAGAATACATTAAAATCGAAGCATAATCAACCACGCTGTCAGATGGCATAACTTCTCCAGAATTTCCATATTTTAAGACCTTTGAAACCGGATTTTCAGAAACTAGTTTAGAATATTCGATTAAGGACATTATCGAACCATAACCACATACAGAAATATTCTTTTTACTGACGATTTCGCCAACTTTTTCAGCATCGAAACTAGTTATTTCATTAACAACTAAATAGTCGAGCTTTTTGCCAATATCCGGCTGAACATGATGCGAAAAATCAGAAGAGGCTATTAACAAAATTTTCTTTTTCAGTTTTGCGTTGACTCTGAAAATTTCTTCGGCTATTAATTTAGCGTGTTTATAATCCTGCCATCTAATGGTTATTGGTAATATTTTAAAGTCATATTTGAGAAAATGTTGAATTAAGGGCAAAATTACTTCACCTGAATGTTCATAAGCATGTCCTTCTTCCGATATATGAAAATTCAAATACTGCATGAAGTCATTATCAACTTCTGATATTCCAAGCGGAGTTTCCCAATGAGTATTGGCATCAAGCGATATTTTTTTACCAAGACCTGTATGGCTTGGATTTAATATAAAAACTGTATCAAACTTTTCCTTGTTTCTTTTTAAAATTTCAAAAAAATGGACTGCCTGATATCCCGAAAACATATAAGCTGCATGAGGAACAACTGCTCCAATTAGTTTCTTTTCAGAAAATGATAAATCAATTTTCTTTTTTTCAATATCTAAAATTCTATCAATCAAATTCACCAGTTCAGTTTTTGAAGCCGGATAAAATCTTCCTGAGAAATATGGTTTTCGAATTTTCATTATGTTTTTTACAAATAAATCAGTACTTTATGATTGCATTTCCCACAGCTACTATCAAAATTCAAATTAGTCATTATCGTTTCATATCCATTTCGTTGAATAAGCAATTCATTACAATTAGGGCAATAAGTATTTTGTCCTACTTTAGTATTTATATTCCCAATGTAAACATGTTTCAAATATTCTTTTGCAATATTATAAAAATCAATGAGTTTTTTTTCAGAAGTTGCTTTGGCTTTCAACTTATAATAAGGATGGTATTTTGAAATATGCAAAACAGTTTCCTCCCCTAGTTCTCCTTCAATCCATTTAAGCATTTCATAAAATTGATATTCATTATCATTGTGATTTGTGATGAGTAGATTTGTTATTTCCAGATGCCTCCCACTCTTTCTAATTTGCTTCAATGATTGCTTTACAGGCTCAAGACTTGATTTTGTTAATGATTTATAGAAGTCTTCAGTAAAAGCTTTCAGGTCAACATTAAACGCATGAATTACATCAGTTAAAACTTCAAGTGGTTCAGCATTAATAAATCCATTTGTAACCATTACATTTCTCAAATTATTTTCTGTTGCTTTTATAGCAATATCTATCATGAATTCAAACCAGACCGTAGGTTCATTATAAGTATATGCAATCCCACAATTGTTATTAGCATTTTTTGCCAACTCAATAATTTGCTCAATTGGATAGTATCTTAAAAAAGGATAATCTTCAGCAGTAGCCTGTGATATTTCAGAGTTTTGACAAAACTTGCAATGAATATTACAACCAAGACTTCCAATAGATAAAATTTTTCTTCCGGGATAAAAATGATATAAAGGTTTTTTTTCAATTGGGTCAAAATTCAAACTACTTAATTTGCCATAATTCTCAAATATCAGTTTTCCATCAACATTCTTTCTCACATTGCAATTACCATATTTTCCATCAGAAATAATGCAGAAATGCGGACATAACTCACACTTAACTTTTCCATTTCCTAATTCCGAATAATATTCTGCTTCTTTCATATAAATTTAAAATTTAACCATAAAAACATTTAACCATATAAGAAATATAAGGGCATATATGTTTCACTAAATTTCTAATATCTAATTTCTAAATACTAAACAAAGTCTAATTTTCCAATATCCAAATCATCCAACAATTTAACCATAAAAACATTTAACCATATAAGAAATATAAGGGCATATAAGTCTTAACAATTTCTAAATACTAAATACTAAACAATATCAAATTTTCCAATATCCAAATCATCAAACAATTTAACCATATAAGAAATATAAGGGCATATATGTTTCACTAAATTTCTAATATCTAATTTCTAAATACTAAACAAAGTCTAATTTTCCAATATCCAAATCATCAAACAATTT